>JABLXV010000034.1 GCA_013177895.1 Brevinematales bacterium
TTTTAAGGAGACGTCCATGAAACAGGTAAAAAGCCTTCTGCTGATATTATTGTTCGCGCTGACGGCGGGCGCGTGCCAGAAAAGCACCCAGCCCGGAGTGATTCCCCCTATGCCGGAACCCGCGTTTACGGACGCCGGGCAAAAGAGCGATCATCCCTCGCCGGGACTCCAGATACATTATATTGTCGGTAAGATAAACGAAGGCAAGGAGAAAGAGGTCGATTCTTTCGTTCTGTATACGTTGGATATGCAGGCCGAGGCGATTCTTTCAAAACAGCCAAACGACTGGAGCGCAAAGGATAAAGCGAACTTCTGGAAGGAATTTACCAAGAATAAATCGATTACCAGGATTGAGATATTGAGTGAAAAGGTCGCCGAAGATTACGCGATCGTATGGTTTCGGATATATTTTAAGGACGGGTCATTCAACGATAAAGAAACCGAAATGCACTGGAACGGGGCGCAATGGCTGATGATGGCGCATCCCACAATGCTGAAATAATCACTTTTCACGGACGGATTTATAGTTCGAATCAAACGGAACCTCGATCCGGGTGACTGTCATGCCGTTTTTCGACCCTATTCTGAACAGGCTCGGGTCAAGCCCCACGCTTTGCATCAGGATAACCAGCAGCGCTATTCCCATCCCGGCGCCTTCCGAATTATCGGTCTCGCTCTGGTAAAATAACGCGATATCGGTATAATGCATGGCCTTTTTCAGCTTCATTCTGATACGTGTCTCTTCTATCTCGATAATCTCCGTATTATTCACTACCTCGATCCGAAGCCCCTCGCTGTTATGGAACAAGGTAAACATCACCCAAAGATCGGCGGTACGGAGATCGGCGAAATATTTATAAGCGTCGCGGTTATCCAAAAGCCCTTTAAACTTAGTCAGCCCCATCACGTACTGACCCATATTATTGATGTCGTAATTATTCTTCTGGAAAAACGCGCGTTTCAGGTTCGCTTTGGTCGCGTTGATAACCAATTCCTTGATACACCCGTATACCGCATGAGCAAACTCGGGCTTGTTGTACTTTTTTAACGCCTCATCCACGGAGAACCGGATCAGCTGATTGATCGTTTCATCATTCTCATAGAAAATAATCTGTATTTCACGGTTTTCGTCAAGGTATTTTTGAATTGTTTCCTTATCCATTTTCGGCTCCCGATTCACCCTTGAATATTATAATTCGTGCCGGCTAAAATGTCCACCAGTTTTTGATTTCACCTGAATGGAGAAGATACTTCCGCTAGGACGAAAAATCTTGTGTTTTTCACCCTTTCGTTTTATTCTTACCATATTCTATCGGAAGGCGGTCAATATGAAAAAACTCCTCGTTCTAATGATGATGACTGGGTTGATCCATTCGATCTCTCATGCGAAAGAACCGGCGGAGGTAAAACCCATCCGCGACTGGTACCAGAAAGTCGGGGCAATGATCGATAAAGGGCAGGATATTTATCTTTCCGAATGGGTTGTCAATAAAAAAGGCGCCGATTATCCCGCTATCGGAAAAATGATGGGCAAGATTTCCTTCTATTGGACGGTGAACCCTGAGGATAGTTCGGCACATCTCCTTAAAGCGGTCATCGAACAGGATTTCAACGAGTTCGCCTCCTACGAGGAGTACCTGTACGGCTCTGAGGGGAATATCCTATTCATTTACCATAAATGGAGAAGCGGCGGTTCTGATCTCAACGAATTTCGTATCTATTTTAAAAACGGGGTTCCGTCCTATATAACCCAGACCTATGAAAAAACAAAAAATGTATCCGAATACTTCGCTATCCCGGAAATCTATGTAGCCGATTACTTCATGGTGCAAAGGAATATCAAGGAACTTCAGGCGTTCTTCAAAGCCCGTCTCTTTTAGTAACCTTGATTTTTTTCACTCCGCCCCTTAAAATAATCTTCACTCTTTTTTACGGAGGCGTATATGGGTTTTTCCTGCGGTATCGTCGGTCTGCCTAATGTCGGCAAATCGACCTTGTTTAACGCTCTCACGCGCGCGAATGTCGCGAGCTCCAATTACCCGTTCTGTACGATCGACCCCAATGTGGGAATCGTTAACGTGCCCGATACGCGTCTCGATAAGCTCACCGAACTTTCGAAAAGCCGCTCGGTAGTGCCCACCACCGTACAATTTGTGGATATCGCCGGACTGGTTTCCGGCGCGAGCAAGGGCGAAGGCCTCGGCAACCAGTTCCTTTCGCATATCCGGGATACCGACGCGATCGTGCAGGTCGTCCGCATGTTCGAGGAGCAGGACGTCACCCATATCGGGAAAGTCGACCCGGTACGCGACCTCGAAATCATCAATACCGAACTGATCCTGAAGGATATGGACACCATCCAGAATACATTGGACAAGCGCGCCAAGCTCGCGAAAAGCGGGAATAAGGACGCGCAGATAGAGGTCGCAATCCTCGAAAAGGTGATGGACGCGCTCAACAACGAGACCCTCGCGCGGAATATCGCCCTCGACGAGAAGGAACGCGCCTTTATCCGCCAATTCAACCTGCTGACCGATAAGGCTCTGCTGATCTGCGCGAACGTCAGCGAGACCGAGATCACCACTTATGAAAAAAATCCTCTCTATGCCCAGCTCGCCGCGAAGGCGAAGGAGCTGAACGCCGATATCCTCGCGCTGTCCGCGAAGATCGAGCAGGAGATCACCGAACTCGACCCGCCCGAAGCGGCGGAGTACCTGAAAGACCTCGGCCTCACCCAGAGCGGCCTCCAGCGCCTGATTATGGAGGGGTATAAACTGCTCGGCCTCATCACCTACTTCACCACCGGCGAAAAAGAGTCGCGCGCATGGACGGTCACCACCGGGACGAAGGCTCCCGCCGCCGCCGGGAAAATCCATTCCGATATGGAACGCGGGTTTATCCGCGCGGATACGGTCGGATACGACGAGTTTGTTTCGAACGGCGGATGGACGGGCGTGAAGGATAAGGGTCTCCTCCGCAAGGAAGGCAAGGAGTATATCGTCAAAGACGGCGACATCATGCTGTTCTTCTTTAACGTATAACCGGACATCCTATTAATATCATCGGCGGAATGATTGACAATCCGCCGGTTTTTCTTTACCATTGTCTGAGAACATTCAGGAGAAACCCATGCTGAAACGAATCATCTTTCTTTTATTCGCGGCGGGAATGGTATCTTTACTCTATTCTGCGCCGGAGACGGCAAAGCCCGCGAAAAAAGTACTCAAGGTCACTATTAACGAGGCGATTACGCCGGTCACTGAAAAATATATGCACCGCGCGCTCGCGGAAGCGAAGGACCAGGGTATCGGCACGGTGCTCTTCACGCTCGATACGCCCGGCGGTCTTCTCGATACTACCCGTGAGATCGTGAAGATGCTCCTTTCCGCTGACGACGACAATATCGATACGATCGTCTATGTCTATCCGCAGGGCTCGCGCGCGGGTTCGGCGGGAGTTTTCATCACTCTCGCCGCGAAATATGCCGCGATGTCGCCCGGATGCAATATCGGCGCGGCGCATCCCGTGTTCATACAGGACGGCGGCGGCGACGGTAAAGAGGGTATCGATAAAAATATGGAGACCCTCCTGAAAAAGGTCGAGAACGATACGGTCGCGTTCATCCAGTCCATCTGCCTGAAACGTAACCGGAATGTCGAATGGGCGACGCTCGCTGTCAAGGAAAGCGTGTCGATTACCGCGGACGAGGCGCTCAAAAAGGGCGTCATCGACCATGTAGCGGAGAATGAGGCCGATCTGCTAAAGCAGATATACGGGGCGGATACCGAGATGGAAATAATCCCGCTCGATAAATCTTGGGCGGAAACCCTGCTGGGGGTACTCGCGAATCCCAATCTCGCGTACATATTCCTTTCGCTGGGTATGCTCGGCATCTTTATCGAGATACTCCATCCCGGACTGATTTTCCCGGGCGCGCTCGGCGCGATCCTCCTGATACTCGGACTGTTCTCCAATTCGGTCATCCCCATCAACTTCGCGGGCGTGGCCCTGATGGCGCTCACATTCGTACTCCTAGTGCTCGAGGTCTCGATCACCTCCTACGGACTCCTCTCTATCGGGGCGGGCATCTCGTTTATCGTGGGTTCCGCCATGCTGTTCGACTCTCCGCTCCCGTTCATGCGGGTATCGACATGGATTATTATCGGCGTGGGGGTATCGTTCGCGGCGCTGATCGCGCTGGCGTTTATCTACGTATTCCCCGCTATCAGGAACAAAACGGTATCGGGGCATGAGGGTATGATCGGCGAGACCGGCGAGGCGATCCGCGATTTCGAGAAGGGTAAGGGACAGGTGCGGATGCATGGCGAAATATGGAGCGCGTTCTCGGACGAAACGATTCTGAAGGACGATGTTGTCCGGGTGGAACGTATCGACGGATTGAAGGCGTATGTAAAGAAGGTCCCTGCGTGACGGCTAGTCCCATTACCGGAACACGGCACTATAGACGTAAATAGCCTGCGACATAGTATATCGAAAATACGCGCGACCCCCACGGAGTGGTTAAGCCCCGCCCCCATGGGATATTTTTACTGCTTGCTCATTAACCTGCTCGATTTTTAGGAAAGAATCCCCGTTATTGAGAAATAGATAAATCAAATGATTTTTCTTGTATTCCACATGGATTTCTAAATGCTCTCCCAAATCTTTATTTTGAATCAATTTCTTTCCGCTTTTCGTTGGAAGGACAAAGTATTCCCACAAATCAGACTTAAACTTTTTCATTAAAACAAACGCTTCCTCAACTGAAATATAAGGAATATAATACTCATTATGCATCCATGAATAACCCTTTTCTTCTTTTATTCGCACGCCAAATTGATAATAATGATCTATATCATAGCCGGGGCTGATTTGGTTTTCATCATTGGTATTATAATAATTGGTAATTACTTTCAGCTTGGGTTCGAATATATTTGTAATATAAGTAAAGAACCACTCTCCGGTTTTTGGAACCGGATAACAATCGAGAATTCCTTCCTCTTTCAAGACAGGATAGTATCTTTTTAGCAGGTATTCGGCTATATCAAACAACCTGAAATGAAATGCAATTTTGACCGCTTCCCCAATTGTTGTATTATCTCCGTCCGATGATATTTTCCAGTTCTCGATTAAATACTTTACCGTTATAACATTAGAGCATTTTATCGCGTCAATCAATCCTAGATTAGTATTTATCCCGCTTTCGGTATAAGTCTTGAGAGCGCCCTGGAACACCCATGCACTCGCATTCGTATCCCGCCACCCGTACTGTACCTTAACGAACGGCGCGGTGATATCCTCCCCGCGTAAAGTATAGGTTGCATGGTTCGTACTTACCTCTCCGAAGAACAACACTTCCTTCCCCTCGGGCAGATGCGCGATCGCGGGTAGCGACGGATCAGGGAACGCCCGCATGTTGACATTATCCACCCATGCGTAGAGTTTTTCGGGCTGTTTCCCGCAGGACGTCAATGTTAGTATAAGAATAGTTAATGCTAGATAAGGATATTTCATACTGCATCCTCCTCTTCTTTCATTTAGTATAAACTCTAAAATTTGAGGTGTCAAGCAGTATGAAATCTTTTCAGGATAAATCAAATGTTTTGGATAGAAAATTTACGCGGCGGAGGTGTCCTTCTTGGAGCCCTTTCCCTCGCGGGTGTCATGGTATCCGTCCGTGAGCGGGATTTCCATCCGGGCGACCGTGTTCCCCTCGATCACGCCGATACGGAAGAGGGACGGGTCGACGTTAAGCTGGCGGAGAAGCTGAATAATCAGCACAAGCCCCAGCGACGCGCCCTCGGCGGAGTCGTCGTCCTCGTAGAAAAACGCCAGATCGGACGCATCCTCCGACATCGCGGAACACAGCGCCTTGCGGATTTTCGCTTCCTCGTCCGCCCACAACGGGCTGGGATTGGTCACCGATATCACGATTCCGTTACCCTTATCCTCGATATCCACCTTCACGTCGCTGTCATGCTTCATCAGCTTCGTGCGGATATAGGCGAAATACTCCTCACGCATGAGGCGTTTGACGCGGGTCTTGGCGATCTCGTAAATCTCGCGGTCGTTCTCGCTGATCTTCGCTTCTATAAAGAATGTTTTCTTGATATTCGATTTCGACGCGTTAACCATGAGTTCCTTCACGCAGGTATAGATCATATCCTGCAGGTCCGACCTGCTCTTCCCGCTGAAACAGCGGCCGATTTCCTGTCTGACCGATTCCTCGACCCTGTTATCGAGAGTATAAAAACGGATGGACGTTTTCCCGCTATCCTTGCTGATCCGGGGTTTTTCCATAATGCCCTCCTGAAAACTGAATTTATTACCTGATGCCTGTAATAATTTTCGGCGTTTCGCGGGAAACAATGAGTGCTTTTTGCATATTGTGGATGCGTATTTTAAAAATCCGATTGCATGACTGTATTATGGGGAAGCTATAACCAATAGCGATTGTCATTGTGAATTGATCCGTAAGGATTGACCATGCAATCTGTACTTTATCAATTTTGTTTCAACGACGCTCGCGCCATACGGCATCTATCTTCCATAAAAAAAGAGACCGCTTGTGGCCTCTTCATTACTTCCATAAAAAAAGAGGCCGCTTGTGGCCTCTTCATTACTTCCATAAAAAAAGAGGCCGCTTGTGGCCTCTTCATTACTTCCATAAAAAAAGAGGCCGCCGTAACGGCAGCCTCCCGGATATGTTTACTTAATTATTCACCCAGATCGTTGATCATATTTTTCCCTTTACTGCCGGGTTTCTTTACGCCGCCGTCGGTAGGAGCGGGTTCGGTGGTATTTTTAGATTTCTGTGTGGCTTTATCCATAACACCGCCGACTTCGTCTTTCTGGATGTCTTCCTGTATGGAGGTAGGTGAATCGCCGACTTTGTCCTTGATGACCTGTTTGCCGGTCTTGCCCATACCGCCGGAATTGGTGGCGGCCTTATCCATCAGTTTATCCACTTCTTTATTCTTGATATCTTCTTCGATAGTGGTGGCCTTGTCGCCCACTTTATCGCCGGTCTTGCCCATACCTACGTCCTTTCCGAGGTTTTCGAGAGCATCTTTATCCTGTTTGGAGGGACCGTATTCCTTTACTTTCTTGAGCTTCTCGGGTTTGTTGATATCGGCAAAGTCGCTGTTCAGCATCGCTTCATCGGCGGGAGTTTTCTCGACTTCATATTCCTTGCGGACATCCTGCACGGCGCTCAGGATTTCTTCCTTATTCTTCGCGTCTTTTATCGCGGTATTGAGGGCGATCTCCATCTTGGCGGAGCTTTCCTTCGAGAGCTTAGCCTGCTCCATCGAGCTGACGGGTACCTGTAACGCCGACTCGATTTCCGACTTGAGCGCGGGGTCGTTAACCGATATCTCGATATTTTCAACCATATTGACCGTACCGTCCTTCACGGCGACAGTCGTATCGGAAGGGGTTACCTCGACTACGAACTCGGTACCGCGAACCAACGCAACCGAACTTTCGGTCTCTACTTTAAAGGTTTCCTTCTCGTTGAGTTTATTGATAACGTTGATAGCGACCTTACCCTGTTTGACGGAGATATTCTCGGTGCCGCCGGACAGCTTCTTCAGCACGATTTCCGAGTCATACGACACGCGGAAAATACCGCGGTCGGGCATGACGATATCCACATAGGATTTCGCCCCGGTCTTGATGATATCGTTCTCAGCGAGCCTCATATCGGCCAACGCGGCTTCCCATGTCTTACCGCTGTCATGCGAAACTTTTACTTCGCCGGCAAAAGATTCCAGTACATACTGTACGGAACCTGCCTGAGTACCGCCTGTTTCGCCGCATCCGCTGTACATCAACGCGGTTATCATAATTGATAAAAATACTAAACTCTTTTTCATACTTTCCTCCAGATTTGAATCTCCTACAATATATATCATTTTTATAAAAATCACAAGAAAAAGTATTTTGGTATGCAAAAGACTTGTCTTTTCAGCCCTCTACTTTTATAATTACCAGTATTTATTTAAAGGAGAAATCGATGGGCAAGACGTTTCTGCTCGAGCTCGGTACGGAAGAAATCCCCCACGGGATACTGACCGACGCTATCCGCCAGCTCAAAGAGATCACCCTCGCAAAGCTTAGCGCGGCGGGAATCGAGTTCGGCAAACTGTTCGTATACGGGACACCCCGCCGCCTCGCGATCCAGCTTACCGACGTCGAGGAACAGACCGCCCGCAGAATAATCGAAAAAAAAGGCCCCGACTGGAATAACGCGTTCGATAAGGACGGCAAGCCCACCAAGGCGCTGCAGGGTTTCCTCGCGGGCAATCAGGCGAATGCCTGGGATATCGAGAAACGCGACCTCAAGGGAAATTTCTACGTATTCCTCACAAAGACCGAAGGCGGCGAACCCTCCGCCGAACTCCTTCCCAAACTGATGAAAGAAATCATTCTATCGATATCGTTCCCCAAGGCGATGCGCTGGGCGAACTTCCAGACCGCGTTCGTCCGTCCGATCCGTTGGATCGTCTGTATGCTGAACAAGGACGTGCTCGACTTCAGTATCGAGAATGTCCGCTCCGGTAATCTTTCCCGCGGGCACCGTCTTTTGCATAACGAAGCGTTCCAGATTAACAACGCCGCCGATTACAAGCAGGCGCTGAAAGAAAAAAACGTGTTCGCCGATAACGACCAGCGTAAGGAAATGATCCTCGATATGATCGAGAAGACCGCCGAACGCCTGAGCGCGAAACCTTTCCTGACGAACGAACTGATCGATACCCTCGTGAACCTCACCGAGTTCCCGCAGATCGCGGTCGGACAGTTCGAGGAGGAATTCCTTACCCTGCCCCCCGAGGTCCTGATCTCCGAGATGATCGACCACCAGATGTTCGTCCCTCTCACCGATCTCGACGGCGACCTGATGAATAATTTTATCATCACCGCGAATATCAAGCCGAACAATAACGTGATCGAGGGTAACGAACGGGTCATCCGCGCGCGCTTCAAGGACGGAAAGTTTTTCTGGGAAGAGGATAAAAAGAACAAGCTGGAAGATTATGTCGCCGGGCTCTCGAACGTTACGTTCGCGAAGGGTCTCGGGACGCTCTACGATAAATCCGAACGGATGCGGAAACTGACCGAGTTCCTCGCGCGCGAAACCGGATATGACGACGCGAGGGAGAACGCCCTCCGCGCGGCGACTCTCTGTAAGGCCGACCTTGTCACGAGCATGGTCAACGAGTTCGACGAGCTCCAGGGCGTCATGGGATATTATTACGCCCTCAACTCCGGCGAGAAGAAAGAGGTCGCGCTATCGGTCAGGGAGCATTATCTGCCGAAGTTTTCCGGCGACAAACTCCCGTCGCTCAAAGAAGGGATTCTGGTCTCGCTCGCCGACCGTATCGATAACCTGTTCGCCCTCTACGCGCAGGGGCGTTTCGTGTCCGGGTCGAAAGACCCTTACGCCCTCCGCCGCCAGACCCTCGGGATCATCCGTATCCTGATCGAGAAAGAAATCCATCTGGACTTCGCGAAACTGCTCGAGGAAAGCCTCCCGCTGTACCAACCGTTCCTCGCGATTGATAAAGCCCAGTACCGGAAGGAACTGTTATCGTTTATCACCACGCGTATCAAAACCGTGTTCAAGGAGTACGAGTTCGCCTACGACGAGATCGAGGCGGGCATCCTGAACGACGTATCCGGTATTTACGATACCTACCTGCGGATCAAGGCGATCCACGAAGCACGCAAGGCCGAGGATTTCGCAAACCTCGCGGTGGCGTTCAAACGGGTAAAAAATATCATCAAGGGACAGAAAAATGTCGGCGTAGACGAGGGATTGTTCGGGACGGACGCGGAGAAGCTCCTGCATCAGGCGTTCGTCGCGAGCGGGAAACCGTTTACCCAGTCGCTCGATAAAAAGGACTACGCCAAATCGGTAACGATACTGACCGGGTTCCGCGCGGCGGTGGACAAATTTTTCGACGACGTGCTGGTGATGGATAAGGACGCGGCGCTGAAAAACAACCGCATCGCGCTTCTCGCGCAGATAGACGGGCTTTTCATGCAGTTTATCGATTTTGAGAAACTGGTAGAGGAATAAATCAAGACAACCCTACGGAGGAATAACCATGTCAATAGAAATACTGATTCTCGTCGCAGTCGCCGCTTACTTTCTCGGCGCGATACCGTTCGGCTATGTGTACGCGAAAGTGCGCGGGGTGGATATCCGTAAGGTAGGCTCGGGAAATATCGGGGCGACCAATGTCAGCAGACAGTTCGGGTTCTGGGGCGGATTCGTCCCGGTGTTCGTGCTCGATTTCCTCAAGGGCGCTATCCCGGTGGTAGTAGTCCGGCTTATTCCACCCGTCCCCGCCGACCTCGACATCTGCATGCTGATCGTCGGTATGGCCGCTATCCTCGGGCATCTGTTCCCGGTATACCTGAAATTCAAGGGCGGTAAGGGCGTCGCGACCGCGGCCGGCGTGTTTATGTTTATCGCGCCGATCCCCGTCGCTATCGCGCTCGGCGTATTCCTGCTCCTCTATCTCATCACAAAAACAGTCGCTATCGGTTCGATCGCGGCGGCGATAGTCCTCCCGGTCGCAATCGCGCTTCTGGAGCCACAACGTACCGTCGTACTGATAGTGGCAATCGCGGCGGCAGTCCTGATTATCGTTATGCACCGCAGTAATATCGCGAAACTTTTCGGCAAGAAAGACGATGAGAAGCAGGACAAGGATAAAACGCCGCCTGCCCAGCCCTAAAATCCAATTTAGCCTGATCAACTCTCTTACTTTTTCTTTTTTTTCCGATATAAATAAAGAGAAAGTACAGGGAGCCCGTTTATGGTTCTGCCGGATTATACCGAACTATCCAATTTTTCAACACGAAAGGATGGAAAGAAGCTGTCGATCGATCTGTCCGTGTGCCTGATTATCAATAAACTGTCCGATCCCGTCGATACCATCAATTCGATCTACCATTTTACCGCGCAGTCGCATTATAAGACCGAAGTGCTGATTATCAATGTCGATAAAGAGGGCTATAAGTACGACCGCCTGCTCGCGAGCTTCCCCGCGCTCCGAATCCTCCTGCCGAAGGAAAAAATCTCCCTCAATCAGGTATTGTCCCTCGGTATCCGCGAGAGTCTGGCGCCGTTCGTGATGATACTTACCGACGATTTCAAGATCAAGTCGGTCGATATGGAGATACTCCAGACCTACTTCTCGCAGAACAGCACCGGGATACTCATCCCGCAGGTCACCGACGAGTATGACGGGATTATCCCGAATATCGTCAAGGCGTCCGTGAAGATGGGATTCCTCGATACGGTCTCTATCGACAAGCAGGGCACCGCCCTATCGTCGTTCTATCCGAAATACCCCTGCTTTATCATCAATAAGGAGATGTTCCTCTCGAGGGACATTGAGCTCGCCGACTACGACGACCCGTTATACGGCCTCCTCGAACTCGGCCTGCGGGTATGGCGCGAAAGTTATATGATCCTTCAGGTCAGCAATTTTAAAGTACGTCTGCTGTCCTCGCCGAAGCAGGATATTCATTTCGATTCCAATAATCCCGATTATATCCGTTTTAATTATTCCAGTTTCACCGGACAGGAAACTACAGCCGGGCGGGGACGTAAAATTTTCGGCATCGTGCTGAAATGGATAGCGACGTTCCGTTTCGGGAAAATCGGCCGTCTTTTCGGCGCGATTAACAGTATCCGGGACAACGCGAAAAAAGAGGCTCAATACCCTGTGGACGACAGGACGGTGTTCCGCACGGTGAACCGGGACTTGGATTGACAAGGAGGAATGTATGAAACACGCGATAGACGCGATACTTCAGGTACGGATGGACTCGAGCAGGCTGCCGAATAAAGCCGCCCTGCCTATTCTCGATAAACCCCTGGTGGCGCATATTATTGAGCGACTCACGTTATCGGAGTATATCCGTCATATTATTATCGCGACCACCGGGGACTCGCTCGCCCCGTTAAAAAAAATCCTGCGGGATTACGATTTCCTGAAATTCTACGCCGGGAGTAAGGATAACGTCCTCGACCGTTTCTACCAGGCCGCGAAGGAACACGATACCGGGATCATCGTCCGCGTGACCGGCGACAATCCCCTCACCGACCCGGATTTTCTCGATAAGGCGGTGGAACTGCATATCGACGCGGGCGCCGACCTGACCCATTATCTGGGCATTCCGCTCGGTACCGGGGTAGAGGTCATATCGTTCGATTCCCTTGAAATCGCCGCCCGTTCCGCGTCCCTCAAATACGACATGGAGCATGTCACACCCTATCTCTATAAAAACCGCGAGTTCTTCAAGGTGCTCGAACCCTACTCGACCGGCAGTTTCTTCGAACCGGACGCCCGCGTTACAGTGGATACCCCTGAGGATTATTACCTCGTGAAAAGCCTGTTCGAGTACTATTCCCCGAAAATATACATAACTATGGAAGACATCATCCATTACTGCCGCAGAATGAAGGTCGCGTCGTTCGAGGTATCGGAACCCCCTATCGCGGTCTAACCCGTTGCGCTACTGCGTAGCCTAATCCCGACCGCTGCGCGGGCTTGCCCCAATATGAATCATGCTACTCATTCAAGACATAGCCCGTGATGACGGTACTAGCAACGTTTATCCACCGCTGGGTAGCCTAATCCCGATATGAATCATGCTACTCATTCAGGTCATAGCCCGTGATGAAGGTTGCAGTATTCGCGAATCCAACAAAGCAAACCCATTACACTCATATATTTAAATAGTCATCATTAGCCTGCGGTATTATCAAAATACGTCAGTATCATCAAGGGCTCTATTCAATTATCATATACAAATCTCATACCGGGAATAGTGTGCGCTGATACTCTTCATACCGGGCATCGTTATCATCACGGGCCATGTCCAGATACCGGATATTTTTTCCATACCGGGGTTAGTGTGCGCTGTACCTTGACTTTTCAGATTTTTAAGTTATAGTATAGTAGGTGTTTTTTCTTGCCATATCTTACCTCTCCCACAAATTTTCGGAGGTTTTCTAATGAAAAGAATAATTGCGTTATTGTTCGCCGGTACGGTGCTGATTTCATGCGCGGGACCTGATCCGGGTCTGATTACAAATCCCGGATCAACAATTCCGGTAACAATCTATTTTCTAAACGGGTATAATATGAGCAGTCCTAATATGTGGTTCTGGAAATCCGGGGCTGAGGGCTCGCAGGTTTCTTCGGCAGGTACCACAAATATTGGGGGTTATGACTTTATCATCTTTAAAACGTTGGCTGCGTCGAATACAACATACGGTTTGCAGTTCAGAAGCGGGACCAGTTACGAAAAGGCACTCTATCTATTCCCAGCCGACAGAACCCTGACGGTAGGCACTGCGGCGATTGAAAAGTATGCAATTTCTTATAACCGTCAATTATGGGATTCCTCTCTAGTTACAAAGCTCTCGAATCCCGATAACTGGGGAATGGTTACAAACATGCTCGGCGCTAACATAGCGACTGATGGAACGACAGTTTATTTTTCCATCTTCGCTCCCAATTCCACGCGCGCGCGCGTAGCGGGAGAATTTACATCATGGGCAACCAGTGCAGAAGATATGTATCTTACTCCCGACGGGAAGTATTGGTGGGCTAAAATGTCCATCGCAAGTCCTAATGGTAAAGCATATAAATTTATTCTGGATACTGATAATTGGGTATGCGATCCTTATTCCAAGGCAAATACGTATGCTAACGGTAATAGTCTGATTATGTTAACAAATTACTCTTGGACTGACAACGGGTTCACCAGACCGACCCGTACGGATCTGATTATTTACGAAGTCCATATCAAGGATTTTACCTCAGATTCGTCCAGCGGAGTAACCGCAAGCGGAAAATATCTAGGCGTACTGGAAAAAATTGACTATCTCACCAATCTGGGTATCAATTCTATTGAATTCATGCCGCCTTCCGAATTTTCCGATGCCGGTTATAGCTGGGGATATAATACCTCGCTGTTCTTCGCGCCAGAATCCGGCTATGCCTCCGCGAATACCGGCGCTCAAGTGACTGAAATGAAACAAATGATCGACGGTCTCCATAACGCGGGGATAGCAGTGATATTCGATATGGTTTATAATCACACTACCAGCAGCGGCAGTGAGAACTATTTATGGTTCGTAGATAGCATCTACTATTTTGATTATAATAACGACGGCGATCCGAATAACGACTCTACGGCATGGGGAAATAAGGTAGCAACATGGCGTCCTGAAGTAAAGAAACTTATGTATGATAACATGAAATATTTCATGGACGCATTTCATGTAGACGGTTTCCGTTTCGACTCAACCGAAAATATGGATATCAATTCGCTGCTTGCTGTTATCGACGACCTGATTACTGCCGGTTATGGCGATAGGTATTATATTTGCGAGGAATTCAACGGTTCCCACAATTCCGCAATACAGACCTTCAACCTAAATAATGGAGATTATGTCGCATCATGGGGGAATGGTTTTAGAAACGGTGTATGGGGCGGTCTATTCCAGACCAGTTACGGTGGATTAGGGAATGCCACCTACCACTGCAACGATGACGGATGGAAAAAACCTACACATGTAATCAGCTACACCAGTTCCCATGACGAAGGTACTCTCGCTGGGCGATGGTCAGCCACTAAGGCAAAGATCAAACTTGCCTACGCGCACATGATGACGTCGATGGGTACTCCCATGATCTGGATGGGCGACGAGTTCATGCGTCTGCATTACGGAAACTATATAGCCGGAAATACCGATGAAGCGAATAATATTTTAGACTGGGATCTCGCTACCACCAACGCCGATCTTGTAGCGTTTGTATCGGCATTGATAAAACTTCGTGTGAACAACCCCGTACTGAATCAGAATGTTCAGAATCCTTCAGGCTGGGGATGGTTAACAAGCGATTGGGCAAAAGGGTCTATCGGATATCAGTATATAGGCGTATCCGGCCAACGTAATTTTGTCATCCTCGCGAATTTCTACTCAGGTAGTCAAATTTATGCTATCACCCAACCGGGAACTTGGTATTTGATGTGTGATGGAACTAGCGCTACTAACGTTGCGCCCGGGCTGGCAACTGTAACTTTCCCCGCAAGTACAAATATTACTGTTCCGGCAGGCTTAGCTTATATTTACATGAGTTCCACAGTCAACCCGTAAAATATATTTTCACTTATAGGCCGTCCTCAATGGGCGGCCTTTTCTTTTTTTTTGCTGTTTAACATCCCTGTCGCCGCAGGTCGTTCCCCTTGCATTCTTTCACCACGGGCAATATCTACTTTTATATGCTTGCCGCATGTCGGGATAAGTGTGCGCAGCACCTTTACATTTTTTCCGTTCGGGTGTATAATACTCCATTGCTTGATACGGAGGACTATTATGGGCATGACTATGTCGGAAAAAATCCTCGCCGCGCATGCCGGCAGGGATTTCGTGGAACCCGGTGAGATCATCGACGTTAATGTCGATTTCTGTCTCGGTAACGATGTTACCGCGCCGATCTCCATCCAGAATATCCGCAAACTCGGCGCGAAAAAGGTATGGGATGTCGAGCGTATCGCCCTAGTCCCCGACCATTTCACGCCCAATAAAGATATTAAAAGCGCCGAACAGGTAAAAATTCTGCGCGACTTCGCGAAGGAGTACGGCATCAAGTACTTTTTCGAGATGGGGCGGGTCGGGGTCGAGCATGTGCTACTCCCCGAAGAGGGACTGACCCTGCCGGGCGACGTGATTATCGGGGCGGACTCCCATACCTGCACCTACGGCGCTTTCGGTGCGTTCTCGACAGGCGTCGGTTCGACCGACCTCGCGTTCACGATGCTCACCGGCAAGACATGGTTCAAGGTGCCGGAGCAGATGAAGTTTATTTATAAGGGCAAGCTGAATAAATGGGTCAGCTCGAAGGACCTGATCCTTTACACAATCGGACAGATCGGCGTGGACGGCGCGTTATACCGTTCGATGGAGTTTACCGGCGAGACGCTGAAATCGCTGACGATCGACAGCCGCGCCACGATGGCGAATATGGCGATCGAGGCGGGCGCGAAGAACGGGATATTCGCCGTCGACGATGTGACCCTCGACTACGTGAAGCCCCGCGCGAAACGCGCGTTCAAGGCATACGACTCCGACCCCGACGCGAATTATGTCGAGACGCATGAGTACGACGTATCGAAGCTCGAGCCGCAGGTATCGTTCCCGCACCTCCCGGAGAATACGAAAAACGTCTCCGAGGCGTCGAATATCAAGATCGACCAGGTCTTCGTCGGCGCGTGCACCAACGGGAAGTACGAGGATATCGAGATCACCGCGAACCTCATCAAGGGCAGGAAAGTCCATCCCGACGTGCGCCTGATCGTCATCCCCGCGACCCAGTCGATCTGGCTCAGGGCGATGAAGAACGGGCTCGCGGAGATCATTGTCAACGCGGGCGGGGTGTTCTCCACCCCCACATGCGGGCCGTGTCTCGGCGGGCATATGGGCATCCTCGCGAAGGGCGAGCGCGCGGTCGCGACGTCCAACCGTAACTTCGTGGGGCGTATGGGCGACCCGGGCAGCGAGGTCTATCTCGCGAGTCCCGCTGTGGCTACCGCGAGCGCGGTGTTGGGCAGGATTGCGCACCCGGATGAACTCAAATAGTGCTGCGCACGCTAATCCCGATCTGTCGCTGGCTACCGGAATAATCAGATAGCCCGTGTTGAAAGAAAAGTCTATAGTATAAAGACATCCGTGTCGTCGCGGGACTTCCTCTCCGTGAGGTCGCCCCGCTGTGGCTACCGCGAGCGCAGTGAAGGGGTATATTGCCCACATTGATGAGATAAGTAACTAATATTATAAGGAAGCCCCGCTAAACGCGGGGCTTTTTATGGATGACGCGGAAATATTAACGAAACCTTAGTTAGTTTTATATTCAGACACTTTACTTTGAAGTTTGGTTACATCATTAAAAACATTTTCAAATAGCCCGATAAGAACATTAATCGATTCAATAATTGAAAACACACCAGAAGTAATTTCGTTGTTCATCTCCATCATATGGTCACTCATAGTATCCAACTCGGAAATAGAGGTCATTACAGAAGCATTATCCCCTTTTAATACATTCGTGTCAGTTTTCAGAAATTCGGTGATTCTTGTAAGATTTTCAATTTCCTTCATGCCGGATAACGCGTTCTCGGCTTCAAGTTTGGATTTATCCGCGATCGAGGAGATAATTTGTCCGCTTTGCTTAGAAGCCTCGGTTATTTCAAGAAACACTTGTTTGAGGTTTTCCACCGTCTCAATTCCTTTAGAATTTTTATCAGCTAATTCATTAATAAGAGTTTCAATAATTTTAATGGAATGAGTTGTATGAACAGAGAGGCGACGTATCTCGTCTGCAACTATAGAAAACCCTTTCCCGAAATCACCGGCATGAGCGGCCTCTATTGCAGCGTTGGTAGCGAGTATTCTCGATTGATCGGCAATCTCTGCAATGAGTTTTGTGATATCACTTACCTTATGTCCTGCCTCGGTAATCGCATACGCCGCAGATAATGAATGTTCGATTTCAGTTTTACCTTTTTTTATAGACATTTCCAATTCTCTAAAAACATTATCTGACTGATTCGCAGATTCACTTACTTCTTTAAAACTTTTAACAGTACTGCTAATAGAATTCGCTGCCTTCTCAATAATTTGTCCCTGTTCATTCATCCGTTTCATTGTCCCTTCGATCCTTGATGTTATATTTTGAAAGGCAGATATTGTTGTTTTAATGATTTTAATTTGATTATTAGTATTTGCATCCATATCATTAATATAATTTTTAAGTTCGTCTGTTTTTTTTACCGAATCTTCCATTTTACCGATAGTAGAATGTCCTGATTCATAGACATTTATAGCAAGGAGAATAATTTCCTGAAAAGTAATAGAAAGATAATGAATGATATTATTATAATTACTGGTCATTTTACCAATATCATCAAAAGATGTAATTGCAATTCTTCTACTCAAATCCTTATTTCCTTGTGCCAGCTTCTCAATTTGATGACCGAGTGCATTTATATTAGACTGCTCTTCATGTATTATTATATAAAGCATAATTACAGCGATTCCGAAAATTGCGATAAAAACTACTATTGCACTTAAAGTTTTTTCTAACATTAGTTTATTTCCATTATTGATTATTTCTTCAATATTTTTACTCATTTTTTCTTTGGTATTATTTTCCACCTTATACAGGTTATTCATTTCTATCAAATCGCTATTACGTTTCAATTCGATTTGTTTATTATAATTATAGAAGATTACTCCACTGGAACCTATAACAAAAACAAAAAGCATAATTAAAGGAAAAAGAAGTTTCTTGGTGGTGCTATTAAACCTTTCACCTTTTATCTTATCATCTAAAGTGTAGATGCTAATCTTCAGTTTTGCTTCTATGAGAACCACATTAATCAACCTTGAAACGATTAATCCTCCCAAGATACCCCAGCTAATTGAAGTTATTGCTCTGGAGAGGAAATAATCCAGTTCAATGGTAATCCCTGATATCAAATCCCTTGAAAAATTCACTATTAACCCGATCGTATAAGCGCTTAGACCGACAATAAACAAAAAAGTTGAAATACTTATCATTGCTTTTCTGGCTTTATAATAAGAATCTTTATCAGGAGTAATCCCCGAATCGATCATTTTTAGAATTTTTCCTACCGGTTTATAAAAGAGATAAACTACAAAAATACATGCGGGTAAAAGAAATACCGAGATAGAAAATACTTTTTCTATAAAATCTACCCGTAAAGCTTCTGAATAATTTAAAATATAAGGGATGATTGCCGCATAAGAAATGTTCATTACCAACACGGTTATTCCCGAAGAGAGCAATACCTTAGCGGTTATAGATAGCTTCATTATTCATCCCCCAGCAATCTCTCATAAAACACAGATAAGTACAAGATTAGAACATATTCTATATTAATCTTTTTCTTCTGTAAAGTATTCTTTCTTTCTATATAGATACTCTTTTTTTACTGGTTACAATGCTTTTATTTCCGGTTTCCGCGAAACTTTTCCATTGATTCTTTTCCCGATTCCCGCTATAATAAGTTTTACACACGGGAGTACGCTATGCCCAATTACGCCGAATTCACCCTCCGCACATCGAAACGGACTCAGTTTCTCGATATCACCCGTGAGATCGCGCGCGCGGCCGCCGACACCGGGATTACCGACGGGATTTGCGTTATCCATGTCCCCCACACCACCGCGGGGGTGACTATCAACGAGAACGCCGATCCCGACGTCACCCGCGATATCGACATGCATCTCGCGGCGATGATACCCGAGCACGCCGGTTTCCGGCACTCCGAGGGGAATTCCGACGCGCATATCAAGTCGAGCCTCGTGGGGCCGTCCCTCACCGTCATCATCCACTGCGGGCGTCTCGTGCTGGGCACATGGCAGGGCATCTACTTCTGCGAGTTCGACGGCCCCCGCAGCCGCCGTTACGCCGTCAAGTGCGTCGAGGGATAGCGTATGCTGGGATGGATACTTTCCTTCGCGGCGCTCGCGGGCGGATTCCTGTTCATGCGCCTATCGCGGAAATACTCTGTCGGTGTTTCCCTTCTTTTCGGCGCGATATTCTGGTTCGGCGTGCATTTCCTGTTCGACACCCGCCTCGGGTTCAAATATACCGTGCGGACGTACCCCGAGGTCTATCTCCTGATCGATAAAAGCGCGAGCTGTGCCCCCGACCCCGCCGTCCTGAACGGGCTGATCTCGCAGGCGGGCGGCGATCATGTCTATTACTTCGCGAACACGATCTCGCGGGACTCCAATTCGCTGAACCCGCAGTTCACCGTCCTTTCCGACGCGGTTCGCACGCTCCTGAACACCGTCCCCCCGAACTCCCGCGTCGTTATCGTCAGCGACTTTCTCGACAACTCCTCCCTCAGCGCCGCCCCCCAGTCGGGAATGCTCTATCCGGTGATTACCCCGCAGACCGGCGGCGGACTGTCGCTCTATCGCGCGGATATGGAGGACTACTACCAGAGCGGCGAACCGGTGCAGGTGCCGGTGCAGGTCTATTCCCCGTCGGCGCGGAATATAGTCGTCACCGTGCTCGATAACGGGCAATCCCTCTTGAAGCAGACGTTCCCCGTCAAGGAAGGGATGACCGCCCTGAAACTCCCGCTGATTTTTCAGGACGGAGGTTTCCGCGCTATAACAATCTCACTCTCTGAAAATGGCGGCGCCAATATCCCGCCGCTCACCCGTATCGTCAATATCCTTCCGTCTTACTATAAAATTCTCGTCGTCTGCGGACGCCCCTCCCCGGAGTATGCCGCGCTGAAACGTTTCCTCGAGCAGATCAGGTGGGTGTCCCCCGAGTTCCATGTCATGCAGTCGAAGTCCGACTCCTTCGCTCTCGATAATCTCGCCGCCTATCAGGGGATTATTCTAATGGACCTCTCCGACTACCAGTTGAAAAATACCGCGAATCTCGCTGCGTATAAGCATAAGATATTTTACCAGACGGGGCTGAAGCGTTTCGACGAGATACCCGTACTTTTCGCGGCGTTATCCGTCAACGGACTGAAGCCCAAGCTGTCGGAAACGAAGTTTTCCTATAATAACCAGGATTTGGTGGTCAAGGCGGCCTTCGAGGGCGCTACCCCGCTATTCGACACAACCCCGAATATCCGGGTGTTTCTCGGGTGGGATTCTTGGAAATGGGACTTCATCACCCTTTCGATGGGAATTAACATGGGGGTCTACGCAGATTTCTGGCGCAATCAGTTGAATTTCATTATCGGCGGGAAAAACACCGGGGGTGTCCCCGATAAGCTGAATTTCATTACCGGCGAGAAAAACCCGTCCGGGAAGACCGCGCCCGGGATTTATCAGGTAAGCGCCAATTCCATGAAGTACCCGGTCAGCGTGCAGGACAACCCCTCCGAGACCGCGAAGCTTCCCCCCGATAGCGCGGCCGCGAAACAATTCGGCACGAACGCGGTCTGGATGCAATCGATTACGGATATCGCGGCCTTTATCACAAAGATACGCGGTAACGATAAGATCGAACGTACGGAAACCGTCTTGATAGCGTTCAGGGATAATTTCTGGATATTTCTGGTTTTCCTGATGACTGTGCTCGCGTTCTGGATCGTCCGCGATATGGAAACGATAAAAAAATAAGGGCCGTCCTTTAGGACAACCCTTTATATATCTCCCCCCGTTGGGCTCGAACCAACGACCTAGTGATTAACAGTCACCCGCTCTGCCAACTGAGCTAGGGGGGAATATTTGGTTTGTTGTTATAATTGAGTCGCCTGGGGATCGAACCCAGGGCCCTCGCCTTAAAAGGGCGATGCTCTACCGGCTGAGCTAGCGACCCATGAAGAGCTCGAGCATCAACTCAAGCGTTCAGTATTATAAAATATTTCCGGCTACCTGTCAAATTTATGCTTCGGTTTTCTTAGCCTTCTTATCCGCTTTCTGTTTCTTAACCACCAGTTTCCGCAGCATAAATGTGAACGGCGATGCTACGAATATCGAGGAGTATGTTCCGCTCACGATACCGACTACCAGCATGATACCGAAGTTGGACAACACTCGCCCGCCCCATACCGCGATGGAAATCGCGACAAACAGCGTGGTGAGCGATGTAATCAACGTCCGCGACATGGACTGAGTGATACTCCTGTCCATAACCATTTCATATTCCTCGTCGGGATTGATCTTGTGGTTTTCACGGATTCGGTCGAATACCACAATTGTATCGTTAATGGAGTACCCGAGGATAGTCAGGAACGCCGCGATGATGGTCGAATCAATCGGCATATCCATCACTAAAGCGAATGCGCCCATGATTAACAAATCGTGAAAGAGCGCTAATACGGCGCCTGCCCCGTACATGAAGTCGAAACGAAGCGCGACATATAAAAGTATGAGAAGCGAGACAAACAAAAGCAGGTTAAATAAACGCGAACCTGTATTCTCGGCGACCTTCGGCCCGATTTCCTCGCTGCCTAAAAGCTCGATATTGCTCACCCCGAATTGCGCGATCAGTTTCTGGGTAATATTGGTGGGGTTAATTTCCATTTTTTTAGTCAGATCGGTGACAGTTATCAGGTAATGCTGTTTGAGGGGATCTCCGACAGTGTTTACAGAAGAGTCAATGTTATTCCCCACAAATAAATCGCGGATCTGCTCGATATTTACGTTTTCTGAGTGGATATTCACTTCGACACGCGTACCGCCCTGAAAGTCGATACCCAGCTTAAACCCGCCTCTGGCGATAAAAAGCACCACCCCGGTCAGAATAACCGTACCCGAAATAATGAACGCCAGCCAGCGCATTTTAATAAAGTGCACGCGGTGGACGAGCTTAAAACCTCGTACCTTCACGGTCTTTTCCTGTGGACTTTTATTTTGATTTTCCATTGCTTGCTCCTTTAGCTATATGCTCACCTTTTTCAATTTGAACGTATCGATCAGCCAGTCGAATACCAAGCGAATGATATACAGAGACGCGAATACGTTCGCGATAATACCGAAGGAAAGCGTCAAACCGAAACCCTTTACGCTTTCAACATCGCTCATAGCAAGCGCGGCCGATGCAATCAGGGTCGTTATATTCGAGTCCCAGATGGTAGTTCTCGCAACATCAAAACCGTTTTCAAGCGCGTGCTTATAGGATCGCGCACGCCGCATCTCCTCGCGGATTCGTTCAAAGATGATCACACTCGCGTCCACAGCCATACCCACCGTCAACGCTATACCCGCGATACCGGATAATGTGATGGTATTGCCCATCAGCCCCATTGTGCCCATCAGGAACCACATATTGAAAACAAGCCCCACCATTGAGATAAAGCCGCTGACACGGTAATAAAGAATCATGAATATGACAACCGCTATCGCGCCCCACATAGCCGCCTGAATTCCCGAATTGATCGAGTCCTGCCCCAGCGTCGGGCCGATGACGTTCTCCTGAACAATGTCCAGTTTCACCGGCAACGCGCCGGCTTTCAGTACGTTGATTAAAAACATCACTTCGTTAGGGTCGTGTTTAAACGTCGGGCTGGTGATCGTACCGCTGTCGCGGATGACCGCCCTTATATAAGGCGCGCTCTTGACCTTCCCGTCAAGGACGATCGCGAGACGTTTATTGGTGTTCTTCGATGTAACAATGTAGAAGATATCCCCGCCTTCGGGTGTAAGCGAGAAGTTCACCGACGGACTTCCGTCCTGTTCGGTTCCCTGCATCGCTTTTTCTATATATGTACCGTCCAGCTCGACCGTTTTCTTTAACGGGAACCAGCCGATCAATTTAGCATTTCCTTCTTCATCGTTCTCAAAATACGGATACCATGCCGAGTCCTCGGGAAGGAAGAAATTAGTAGGCAGAGACTCCCTCGACACGATAGCCCCGTTAGAAACCTGCACAGTCGGGGACTGCATGAGCAGATGCATGACATCTTCGTCCACCATATGGAATTCGAGTTTACCCACCTTAGAGAGGGCGTCATGGATTAACTGGGGGTTATCAAGGCCGGGTAACTGAACGGATATCTGGCCGGAGTAGGTTTTCTGGATAATAGGTTCGCTCACGCCGAATTGGTCCATGCGGCTTTTCAGCACATCGATCGTCTGTTTGACAGCGGACTTATATTCCGTTTCCCATTTTTCGTTAACGGCATTCGTATCGCCGTACTGCTCGATCAGTTTTTTGCGCAAATCATCTTCGTTAATCTGCATGAGGATGAATACGCCGCCCTGCAAGTCCAAACCAAGTTTGACAGAATGCTGGCGGAGATATTTAATATTCTTAAACTCCTGCTTCTGTTCCTTAGAAAGTTCGACCACTTTTTCCTCGGGCAGACTGATGATATTCTGCTGTTCCGGGGTAAGCACAAAATACCACTGAATCGAGGGATTCAGGAAGTAAAAGGCCAAACCGGTGAATAACAACAAAACGAAAAAGCGAAAACCTTTATTCATTCAAAAGCCTCCGGTTAATATCCTTACGGCATTTATAAGACGCCGCTGTAATCAGTTATATACTATTAGCTTTTCTGATCGGGTTCGTTGGAAAACACAAAACCGACATATTCTTTTGCAACTTCGATTTTTGCATCCTGAGTCTTTAAGTAAACAGTCTTTTCACCGACGAAATCGATAATACCGATAACACCGCCGGCGGTGATTACTTTATCGCCCTTCTTCAAAGCGGCTAACTGCTGTTTCATTTTTTTGCGTCTGCGCATTTCAGGTAAAAAGAGGATCAGGAAAAACACGACAGGGATACCAAGCATGATTAAAAGTGAAGTCCAATCCCCGCCCGGCGCCTTCTGCGCGGTCTGGGCAACCTGTTCGGCAACTTGAGGGGTAACCGGCGCCTGAGGAGCCTGTCCCGTAGCGGCAGCCTGCGCAAATACAGCAACGTCTACAATAAACTGAAACATTTTTGCCTCCGAATTTGTTTCAATAGAAAACAAGTCTATTAGTATAAAGCAAAATGGAAAAACCGTCAAAGATTTGCTTAGTCGATTTGAACCACTTTAATCATATTCGTCATACCGGGCTTACCGACCGGGACTCCCGCGGTAATTACTATCATATCGCCCGTATTCACCCACCCCTTGAACTTCAATGCCTCCGCGGCGCCGTCGAGCAATTCGTCGACAGTCCCCACCTCGCGCGTCCCGAGCGGATTGATTCCCCATGCCAGCGCGAGCTGACGTACGGTCGCTTTGACAGGGCTGAACCCGATGACCGGGATATCCGGGCGGAATTTCGATATCAGCCTCGCCGTACCGCCGCTATGAGAAAAACAGACGATATATTTCGCGGAAATTTCCTCGGCAAGTTCGACCGCAGCGAAACCGACGGCCTCCGCGGGGTTTTTCGACTGCCGCTCCGTCAGATCGTCTAAATTTAATATTTTACCGAGCACCAGTTTACGGAACTGCATACTGGACTCGGTTTTCTGCGCGATCAGCTTCATCATCTTGACCGCCTCGACAGGATATTTCCCGGCGGCGGTCTCGCCCGACAGCATCACCGCGCTCGTCCCGTCGAGTATCGCGTTCGCGACATCGTTCGCTTCGGCGCGGGTCGGACGCGGATTCATAATCATCGACTCGAGCATCTGGGTCGCGGTGATCACCGGTTTCCCGGCGATATTGCATTTCCTGATAAGCGTCTTCTGGATCATGGGTACGTCCTCCGGCGAGGTTTCCACACCCAGGTCGCCGCGCGCTACCATAATCGCGTCGCTCACATCGATGATATTATCGATATCCTCGACCGCCTCAGGTTTTTCTATCTTCGCGATCACGGGTATTACCCGGTTGAAACGCTTCGCCATTATTTCTTTCAGTTCCTTGACGTCGCCGGCGTGACGGACAAACGACAGCGCCACAAAATCGAGGTCGTTCTGGAACGAGAACGCCAGATCGCTGCGGTCTTTTTCGGTGATCGACGAGATTTTTTTCAGCGTGATGTGGGGAAGATTGACTCCCTTCCGGGGTTTGAGGTTACCCCCGTTAACGACGGTCGTCCTGATGTCATGCCCCTTAACCCCGTCGACTTTCAGCTCGATCAGGCCGTCGTCCAGAAGTATCCTGTTACCATGGCTGACCTCCTCATGAAGATAGGAATAATCGATACTGATTCGCCGGTTGTCCCCGATCATATCGTCGGTCGTGATAATCAGCTCATCACCCTCTTTCAGGTTGATATATTCCGCATTCAGCTTGCCGACGCGGATTTTCGGGCCCTGTAAGTCCTGAAATACCGCCACGGGCTTATCGAGCTCCTCGGCCGCCTGGCGGACAAAGCGGACGGATTTCTCATGCGCGGCAAAGTCCTCATGGGAGAAATTCAATCGCGCGACATCCCCGCCCTCGTAGATAAGTTCTTTGATGGTCTTAGGGTCCCTCGACGCTGGGCCGATGGTAAATACCGTCTTCGTGAATTTTATCATCATATCCGACTCCCGCTTTCTTATTTAGCGCGGTTGAAAATACCCGCTTCCGTGATATTTTACCGCTGCGCGTGTGAATTGTCAAAAAATAGACCGCTGCGTGGGCTAAACCCGATTTCAGGATAATCTGTAGAATGTAGATTGCGCCCGTGTTGATAGGATGCAGGTTGTCTCGGAAGCAAATGCGGGATTAGCCGTCATGCAATGACCAAAGCCGTTGAAAGCCTTAGCAACTACCACTACTCCATCACGGGCTGGTTATAGACATCATGCAAAAGGTCGATATCGGGGAAGGTGTCATTCAATGACAAAGGCCGCGTTCCGCATTTACAGTTACCCCAGTTCCATCACGGGCTGGCTATAGATTTTATAAAACAGATTGATATCGGGATTAGCCGTCATGCAATGACAAAGGCCGCCCCAGATAGGACGGCCCCGATAGCGGCCAGCGGGAATCGAACCCGCGCAGTTAGCTTGGAAGGCTAAGATACTACCACTGTACGATGGCCGCGTTGTGATAATAGTATATTATAAAATTACCGATTCGTCAAATCCCCGCGGAGTCGATTACTTGCCCTTCGGGGCGAGGAATTCCATATCGAGCGGCTCGCCCAACTCGTAGGTCTCGAGGTAATCCAGCTCGGATATCACCGCGGGATATATCCCCCATATCAGCCCGCTCTCGATCTTCCAGCATTGCCCGCCGTTATTCTTCAGGTACCAGTTGACAAGGTCGTCCGGGGAGTATGCCGCCGGCGCGATTAAGTTGGTCTCGGTGATATCCCTGACCATATAGCACCACGGCGACAATGCGTTGCCGTCCTTTTCGCAGATCACCGGAACCTCGGTCAGATTCGTCCCCGTTATTTTCACAATCTGCAGGTTGGTCTTTTTTAACGGGTGCATGTGCTGGTTTTTATAAATAATAACGTTAGTTTTCGAGTACGCGATAATATTGGTGACATAGACCGTATTGGTGACCATCGCCTTGACGGGCGGCGGAGTGAGCGCTTTATTCGGGGACGGGAGGGATATCTTCAGACTTTCCGATACATTCCCGGTGGTGCACTCGACTGAAACATTCTCGGAAAACCCGGCGGAATCGAACTTCTCGGAATATTTGTAGATCGTCCCGTTCAGCCCGATTTCCCATACACTGGGGGCGGATTTTAACGTATTCCAGACTCCTTTGATAAAATTGTTCTTCGTAAAATGGAAGCCGTAGGTTTCCGAAAGGATCGCGAATGTGCCGTCGGGGCGGAATTTCACGAGATATGTCTCGTTGATATTGCTAAGCGATATATACTGGAATTTCATGCATTTTGAAACAAATCCGGGGAGTTTCACTGTGGGTGCGCCCTTCGCCTTCGGGGCATCCGGCGCCGAGAGCCGGATAATTTTCCCGTCGCTTCCGAACGCCACCTCGGATAACGCGGCATTCTTCAGTAAATCGTTACCGTAGACGGCGATCACCTTGAGCTCGATATTTTTCCCGTGCGCGGGCTTGCCGATATTCACTTTCTGTATCCCGGGGATATCCTTCAGAGTATAGACTCCCAGCAGGATGCCGTCCGCGCGAAGCTCGAAACTTTTTACCTTACCGCCGCTTTGAAACACCGATACTGCGGATTGAACGCCGTTGGCGATATATAGGGAGGAGAACAGGATATTCGAACTAAACTCGAAATTGATCGCGGGCGCGGCGCTTGGGGAACTATAGCCGTATGTCCACGCGCTCGTGATATCCCCATCGGAAAGTTTCCACGGAATACCCGGATTGGCGGAAATCCCGTTGACAACTATTTTCCCCGCCATAACGGTTGGAAGTACGATATTTTTATTGGAATCGCCCGATGAGTTTATCCTGATTTCCCCGATAACCGTTTCGTCCGGGGCGCTGACCGTATAGAATTCGAGTTCGGTTACCGCCTTCAGCCCCATCTCGGTAATCTTTTTATTCGCGGTTATCCCGCCAGCGAACTTCCCGTCCGCGTAAATATAGAACGACGGCGCGGGTGTTTTAGGATTGCCCGCCTGCACGATCTCGAGGCTATGGATGTCGGACGGTTCCGTGAAACTGACGGTCATCCCCTCGAGAAGCTGGCCTGCCTCGCCGACAGGTTTCCATCCGGTAGCGGGATCGTTGTCCATCAGCGCGGACGCCGGAAACCCGGGCGCGGACGATGTCGCCGATACCGAAAACACGTTCACTGCGGAATAACCCATCACCGCGGATAATACGATGATAACCGGTATCGCTAAAGAAATTAAAAACCGCTTCATCGTACCGCCGGATAGCTTATACAACGGAAGTTATATTCGAATAATATCAATATTATACCCTTGTCCCGCATACCCGTTGCAAAACTTAGTCTCCGAAGAAATGGTCGGATTCCTCATCCGCTGAGGGTTCCTCAACGTTATTGATTTTATCCACTATTTCTTGAACAACAGAGTTTTCTTTCTGGATTTGCTTCGCCTTCTTCTTAAATAATCGGTATTCCACCCTGAATTCCTTGAGTTCGTCGCCGGAGAGTTTGTCTTCCTCGCTCTCCAACTGTTCATCCAACGCGATAATAACCTTCAGGGTTTCTTCGATATTCTTGAGAGATTCTTCCTGATTATCGCCGGCATCGTATTGTTCAATATACTTTTCAAGCATCGCAATTTGTAAATTACCCTTCTCGACCATCATCTTCCATTCGGACGGTGTGCTTGGATCTTGGTTCTTATCGGGGTCTTCACTCTCGACGCTCGCTACGCCGGAAAAGAAATTACTGAACGAAGTGCCGGAAAAGAACGAGATCAACGAAAACACCGCAATTGCCAGCAGGAGTAACGATACTAAAGCCTTCATGGCAACCTCCTCTGTTTTTTAATCTTTTTTGAAATCTTTTAACGAACGAAAACTGCGCCCGTCGGCGCGGAAAAACTTCATAAAGAATTCATAGTATTCGAGCCTGAGCGCCTGAATACCTACCACCAATCCCTCGAAGCCGATGATAAACAGATTGCCGATCAGGATAACGATCGCCTGGGAAATAGGATTGGTCGACATATTCGCGATAATAAACACCGCGCTCATCAACGCGCCGTGATTGAGGGCGAACGCGCCGACACGCACGAACGATATAGTGTTCGATAACATCGACAGGGTCGTCTCAAATAGGTCGATTGCCCCGAGACCGGGACTCTGCTTCTCCCCGTGATGGAACAATTTATACGAGAGCCATTTATCCAGCCAGATAAAGATACCCGACGTGATGGGAATATAGATAACAAACTGGGGGAATACTCCGCCGGTCAGCAGATTATACCCGATAAACAGTAAGCTCCAATAGAAGATCAGCCCAGCGATACCGTTCGGCGCGAAAAGCATCATACCCCAATCCTTACGCCTGAACGAATTGATGATACCGAGAATCGTACCCAGCGAGATCATCACTACCCCGAATACGATAGCCACCACCAGTATCGTGTTGATATTATGGATAGGGGAAAGCCATAACGGGGGATCGATCAACGGTATCCCGAATACCTCGCCGTATAATACGCCGAAGATTGCCGAGGAAATACCGCCCCATACCATGATGGCGGCAAGACTCGCGAGCTGGCCGGTACGTTTGAGGAGCATCACGATGAGGCCAGTGATTGATAAAATCAACCCGTGCCCGACGTCCCCGAACATCGCGCCGAACATGATAATATAACTGACCGCCGCAAATACCGTCGGGTCGAATTCCTTATAGTTCGGCGTACCGAACATATTCACGAGGAGTTCGAACGGCTTGAGTACTTTGGGATTCTTCAGACGCGTGGGCGGCATAATCCCGTCCCGCATGTATAGCACCGCCGCGTCCTCGTCCAGAAATTCGCATTTATGTTCGGTAAGTTCTTCAATAGTTTTCTTCAGGTCTTCCACCATATCCGACGGCACCCATCCCGAGAAAAGAACGACGGAATTAGTGGAAACCATCTCGCCCCGGAGTTTGTTCAGGTTGAGATAGTACTCGATACTCGATTCGAGACGAAGCACGGTTTCAGAAAGACGCTTGATCATCTTTTCATGCTGTTTCTCGAGCAGGATTTCCTCGTCCACCGCAATCGAGTATTCGAAGCCGTACTTCATTATCCTGTTACGGATATTTTTCTTCGCGTCGGTAGGGATACCGTAATCCTGATAGAAGACGTTTTTCAATATTTTATCGACCTGTTCGCGGGCCGTGTTCGGGACGGTAAAAAATATCATATTATTCTGGGAAATCGTCCCGACATTCATGACTACCGACGGGATAGTCGAAACAGCGTCCATGAAGGTCTGGTACTGCGCAGTCGGAATTCCGCCGAACCCCATGAAAAAGTTATGCACCTCGCTCGTCTTGTCGAGGTCGAAGTCGAGGTTTCCGAAGAACCGGTAGCTATCGAGCTTTACCAGATATTCGGTCTGGCGTTTCTTAACATTTTCCATCTCATGGGTGTATTTCGACACCTCGAGTTCTATTTCTTTCATCACTGATTTAATGGAGATTTCATCGAGGTAGTCGACAGCGGTTTTAGCGGGTAATGCCTGTATTTTCCCGAAAAATGCCTTGACCGTATTCAAACGCCGGCGGTAATCCATGAAACGGTTCGTTACATCGTCGAGGGATTCTTTTTTGAGGGAGTATGTCCGCACCTCGGAACCGGAGAGCCTGATAATTTCGAATTCGCCGAAATTCATCACCTCTTTCGCCACTTCGTCGACATGCCGTTTCAGGATCACTATATCCAGTTTCTTCATATTCTGCGGTAAAAACATCGTTCATCCTGCCTTAGTATAACAAGTTTTCGAGAATCTTACGGTCGATTCCCGCCCGCTTTCCTTCCAATAGAATAATATATTTTCGGACATCCATACTTTTTAAAATAATGAACGAGAGAAATATCCCGAACTGGAACGGTATCCCGCCCAGATAACGGTGCGTCCGTTTGACGATCGCCTTATTGAGCGCGTTCTCCAAGAGGGCGATATCGGTAACCGGTTCCGCGAGTATACCCATATGCGAAATATTCTCTAAAAACGCCGCAGGCGTCTCAGACGAGACCAATTCCTGGTACTTGCGGCGCGACAGGGACTTAAAGATATTCGGTATAATCGTCATCGTTTCTTCAATCGATAACTGGTACTCGAAACGGAGACGGTATATCCTCATAAAACGATTCACTTCCATGGAGAAAAACAGTAGTCTTTCAATCGCGCTTTTATTGGAACGGGACATTTTTTGCGCGATCCCTCTCAGATGCTGGGCGTAAAAATTATCGAGCGATACTTCCCAGAAAAACGTGTTTCCCGTCTCGATCACATTCGGGAAAGTTTTCACCGCAAGGTCATGATAATCCGTGCGCCGCAGAAATTCCTGAAATTCCTCGAATGTCCGCAGGTCCCGGACGGTTTCTATCCGCAGCCAATCTTTCTCTGTAATCGTATATAAAAAATCGATAGGCCTGCGGGTCACCAGCGCGCGCGCGACCATTTTTAAATTCTCGATCCGGTACGCTTCAAGCCATTTCTCTAAAAACAGCGCGGGTTTCCCCACAATAAAATTCAGCCCGCTCTTGATATATGCGACAATCCCGTTTTTCAGTACTTTCTCGATCTCCATGAGCTCGCCCGTATCGATATTTTCTTTTTTTAACCGTGTGCGGATAAATTCGATTACATCGTTCAGGCCCGCGCCGATGAGGAATTCCATTTCCTCATTTTTTAATAAAAATGATAGCCAGTTTCGCACTTTTGGATTAACCGCTGTAAATTCGAGACCGAACATCTATTTCTCCAAAATCATGCTTATCAATTTCTCTTTAATTTCTTGACGTTTCTTTTCTATAATACGTTGTTTCTTTTCTTTTTCTCTTCCCACCATTTCATCCAGTTCCTTCTGGCGTTTTTCCACTTCGAGGGTTATTTCATCTTTACGCTTCTGCATTTCTTTTTCAAAATTATTCTGGTACTCTTCTTCCATCTTAATCGCTTTCGCGCGCGCCTCATCTAACACAGCCTTGGCCTTTTTCTCGGTCTCCATGCTGTTTTGCTGAACTTCGTGCTCGACCTTGATAATCGAATCGATTATGTTCCTCATTATTGTTCTCCCGTCACAATCAGGTCAAAATCCGTCTGCGACAAAAGTTTCCGTTCGACCACCCCGAACAGGTCGCGGCAGTCCTGCGATTCACGGCGTTTCGCGATACATACCAGTTTCGCATCCGCCTGATCGTTTTTTATATACTCGAGTATTTCCGAGAACGGGTCCCCCTCGAGCAGGACTTTTGTTATCGCGATACCCGTTTGTTCCGCGACCTTCTCCGCATAATGCAGGTACTTTTCCGCGTCGCGTTTCAGGCTGTCGGTAAACATCGCGGATTCCTCGTCGATAAATATCTTATACCGTTGGAGTTTGTTGATGGACTCCTGGTCTACTACATTAATCACTACAACTTCGAGGTCGAAACGTTTAGCCGTTTCAATTCCCTTCTGAATCGCGCGCTTCGCTTCAGTGGCGCCGCAGATAGGAATGTAAATTTTCTGCATTCGCGTTCTCCTCTCTATTTTTCCGCCAGATGGGCGTTTTTAACACGTTTCATCTGGAAGAATGTCTCGCGTTCACGTTCTTCAAGCGTGTCCTGTATGTATTTGACAATCTCCTTAAACATGGGGATAAAATTGTTCTCCAGCGCGTTCACGCGCCGCTGGGTCTTTTTTATCTCGTAGGCCAGTCTCCACGCGGAAACCTCGACCTCGGCGACAAACAGCAGGAGTTTCATAATCTCGCCTATCGCCTTCGAGAGCATATCGTAGCTCATCGTGGTCGTACTGATGGAAATCTGGGGCCCCTTTTTTATCGTCAATTTATCTTTATTCTTAATCGTCGGTACGGCGACTCCCATCACGCTGCGTTCGATAATATCGAGCGACATTTCCGAACGGATACCCTTGAGGAGGCGTTCGATCTCGAATTCGCCGATTTCCAGTTCGAGAAGCGCTAGGTAATCGTATGCAATCTTGAGCTGTTCGTTCAGACGCTTCCGCTGATCCTTGATCTTGGAAATCACCTCGAGCAGGTTCATTACCAGTACTTCACGTTTCTGCTCCAAAAGCGCATGGCCGTCCTGCGAGAATTTCAACTGTCCTTTATATTCGAGCAAATTCGTTTTAGTAGGCGCGATTTCCGAAAGATTCATCCGTTATTCCTCCGTCTCGTCCTTGCCGACATAATGTTCCTTGATCTCTTTCTCGGTCAGCCCGGACAGTTCCGACGCCGGCAGTATCGAGAGTATTTCCCATGCAAGGTTCATGCTGGTTTCCATTGTGCGATCCTCGCTGAATCCCTGCCCCGCGAAATGGTTCTCGAACTCATAACCGAACTTCAGGTAACGTTTATCTACCTTACTTAATTCCTCTTCGCCGATAATGGACGCGATCGAACGGATTTCCTTCACACGGGAATACGCCGCGTACATCTGCATAAACAGGTGCGGATGATCCTTCCGGGTATATCCCTCGCCGATACTGTCCTTCATCAGACGGGACAGGGAGGGCAGGATATCGATTGCGGGATAAATCCCCTTACCGTGCAGCTCGCGCGAAAGTACGATCTGACCCTCGGTGATATACCCTGTCAGGTCGGGCACCGGGTGCGTAATATCGTCGTTCGGCATCGTCAGGATAGGCACCTGAGTGATACTCCCCGGCAAATTCTTCACTCTTCCCGCGCGTTCGTAAAGCGTCGAGAGGTCGGAATACATATATCCCGGGAAACCCTTTCTCGCGGGTACTTCGCCGCGGGCTGTGCCGATTTCGCGGAGCGCCTCGCAGTAACTGGTCATATCGGTCATAATTACAAGCACGTGCTTGCCTTTCTCGTACGCAAGATACTCCGCGGTCGTGAGCGCGATACGCGGCGTAATCACGCGTTCTATGGACGGGTCGTCGGCCAGATTGAGGAACATGACCACATTCTTCAACGAGCCGGTGTCCTCGAAATTGCTGATGAAGAAGGATGCGTCGTCATGCTTGATACCCATCGCGGCGAATACGACGGCAAAATTACCGCTCTCCTCGCCGGGTAGTCGCGCCTGCGCCGCTATCTGCGCCGCGAGTTCGTTATGCGGAAGCCCCGCCGCCGAGAAAATAGGCAGCTTCTGCCCGCGTACCAGCGTATTCATCACATCGATCGCGGATACCCCTGTTTCGATATACTCACGGGGATATGCGCGAACCACCGGATTGAGCGGCTCGCCGTTTACATTACGGCGCTCGTCCGGTATAATATCCGCCAGCCCGTCGAGAGGCCGGCCCATCCCGCTGAATACCCTGCCGAGCATCTTCTCGGATAGCCCGATTTCAAAGGGTTTGCCGGAAAACTTCAGGCTAGTCTTTTCGGGATTAATCCCGCTCGTGCCTTCGAATACCTGAAGGATCACCGCTCTGTTCGTGCTTTCCAGAACCTTACCGAGACGCCGGGATTTGTCGGATAGGGTGATTTCCACTATCTCATCATAGCCTATCCCGTCAATTCCTTCGACTACTGCGATGGGTCCGTTAATCCCGGTCATTCCGCGGTACTGCCGCGTCATTTCATATGACATATATTCCTCATCCTGTTTATCAAGGTAAATCCTCTTCCTGCTCCTCCCCCCACTCGTCATCAAGAACCTCGGCGATACCGCCGAGCGCCTTGATATAAATCCCTCCGATCCGTTCGAAAATTTCCGAGCCCTGCTCTTCAGCCCTGCCGCCGCGGATCAGTTCCCAATCGTCGAGCATCTGCATCGGGAACATGTCCTCCGGCAGGAGCTCGGCGTGGATCGCGGTGATGAAACTTTCCCGGATCGTGCCCGTTTCTATCGAGTGATGCTCCAACAGACTCAGGGTGATATTCCTGAGCATATCGAAGCACACCACGAACCGGTGAAAAACCGCGCCTACCCCGATCTCATCCTCGGCATGCTCGTGCGCGTATTTCAGCATATAAACCAGTTCTTTCAACTCTCCGATTTCATTCATTTCGGAGCCGCCCGTCCTTACTACTCTTTATAAATATCTTCTATTTCTTCAAATTCGGTCATCATCGCTTTCTCGATCTTGTCCATCTCGCTCATATCCTCGTTAGGAACCGTCATTTTTACACGGATGATTTTCGAGATCGACGCCATCTCTTTTATTTCAAAAATCGGCGCGCCCATTCTTACAATTTCCGACGCGCGCTCGTGAAACTTCAGGATAAGTTCCAATATCTTCAACTGCTTCTCGGGAGAGGTATACATATCGATATCGTCATACGCGCTCTGCTGGAGGAAGCCGAGCTTGATTATTCTCGCGACCTCGATAATCAGGCGCTCCGAATCGGGAAGCGCGTCGGGCCCGACCAGTTTGACGATTTTCTGCAGATGGTCTTCCTTCTGGAGGATTTCGTACGCGCGCACGCGTATCTCACGGTACTTCCGCGAGACGTTCTTTACCCACCATCCCTCGCAGGCGTCGGCGTATTCGCTGTAACTCCGCATCCAGTTGATCGACGGGTAATGGCGCGCGCTCGCGAGCGATTTATCCAGCTCCCAGAAACAGCGCACGAAACGCTTGGTGTTCTGGGTGACCGGTTCGGAGAAGTCTCCTCCGGGAGGCGATACCGCCCCGATAACAGTGATAGAACCCGTTTTTCCCGACAATGTGGTGGTGTATCCCGCGCGCTCATAGAACGCAGCCAAGCGCGAGCCCAGATAGGCGGGGAACCCTTCTTCGGCGGGCATTTCCTCGAGACGCCCGGACAGCTCGCGGAGAGCCTCCGCCCAGCGTGACGATGAATCCGCCATCAGAGCCACATCGTAACCCATATCGCGGTAGTACTCCGCGAGCGTGATCCCCGTATAGATCGAGGCCTCGCGCGCGGTAACCGGCATATTCGACGTATTCGCGATCAGGACAGTCCGTTCGATCAGCGGTTTATTGGTGCGCGGGTCGATCAGCTTCGGGAACTCCTCGAGCACTTCGGTGATCTCGTTCCCGCGTTCGCCGCACCCTATATACACAATCACCTGCGCGTCCGCCCATTTGGCGAGCTGGTGCTGGGTGATCGTCTTACCAGTGCCGAACCCGCCAGGAATAGCGGCAGTCCCGCCCTTCGCCATCGGGAAGAATGTATCCACGATTCGCTGCCCGGTCAGAAGGGGAATAGTCGGTATATGCCGTTCGGTCACAGGACGCGGCGTTTTTACCGGCCAACGCTGATACATCTTTACTTCGATATCTTCACCGAACGGCGTATGCACTACGGCGATTACTTCGTCGACCGTATATTCGCCTTCGGATATCATTTTCGTGATTTTACCCTGAACCTTCGGCGGAACAAGCACCCTGTGCTCGATCAGAGAAGTTTCCTGAACAGTCCCGATAATCGCGCCCCCGGTAATCATATCCCCGTTCTTGACGGCAGGCTTAAAGGGCCACTTTTTCTTACGGTCGAGAGAGGGAATATTGATACCGCGCCCGATATAAATTCCGCTGATTTTAGCGATCTCCTCCAACGGGCGCTGAATACCGTCGAAAACGTTGCCGATCAACCCGGGGCCGAGTTCGACCGATAACGGAAGCCCCGTCCCGTAGATACTATCGCCTGGCTTTACCCCGCTGGTATCTTCGTAGACCTGTATATTCGCGATATCCCCATTGATACCTAAAACTTCGCCGATCA
>JABLXV010000035.1 GCA_013177895.1 Brevinematales bacterium
TTCTATTCATGGGGCGGGCTATTGGGAATTATAGACTGACGTGCTCGGTCGGCGGCGTTTTCGAGTTGATAAAGAATCTCAGCATATAGTCTTCATAGGCGGCTTTATCTTCCGGGTGAAGCTCCTCGATACGTAATCCGTACTCGCCCTCGCTGTCGCCTTTATTTTTAATACGGCAGAAGAAAACAACATTCTTTCCCTCGATATTCAGTGAAATCTTCAGCAGGTCCTCGACCTCGAGGATTTGCCGCGTTCCGATTTTCAGGCCTTCGAGAGAAATATCGATCACTTCGCAGGGATAGGTGGAATCGTTAATAGTGTAGGTAGAATTTAAATTGACAAGAATACGGGTACTGCGTATCATATATTTTTCTCCGTCCCCATTATCGAAATATATTCTAGCGCCGGTTTCGGGATTTGTCTATTTTTTGGAAGATGCGCTTTTGAGAAAAGGATGGATATTTTACGGTTTATTCTTTCAAGACATGAAAATAAATTGAAACGACAAAACGTTCCGCTTGACGGAACGTTGAGGGTTGCTTATAATAAGGGGAAGATTTACTAACGAATACTTGCAGGGTGTGTATGCGCGCGATAATCCAACGGGTCAAAGAGGCAAAAGTTGAGGTTGACGGAGAGGCGATTGGTTCCATCGGAAAGGGAATCCTGGTCTTCGTCGGCATAGGGAAAAGCGATACGGATAAAGATATCGAATATATGGTAAATAAAATTCCCGGATTGAGGATTTTCCCCGATGGGAGCACGGAGACTGCCATATCGGTTACCGAAATCGGCGGGGATATCATGGTGGTATCTCAATTTACCCTTTTCGGCGATCTGAGGAAAGGGAAACGCCCTTCTTTCTCGGATGCGATGCCTCCCGCCCATGCGAAAGAGTTATTCGAACGGCTATTGAGCGCGTTTAAGCAGGCGGATATCGCCGTAAAGACCGGGGTGTTTCAGGCTATGATGGATATCAGCCTTGTGAACGACGGCCCGTATACGGTGCTTTTAGATTCCGCTAAAGTATTCTAGGAGCTGAGAATGAAGTTAACATTCTGGGGCGTGCGGGGTTCTATCCCCGTACCGGAAATCAATAAAATGAAAGTCGGCGGAAATACCTCCTGCGTGGAAGTCGATCTGGGTATCTCCACCCGCTTGATCCTCGACGCGGGCACGGGAATTCGTCCGCTCGGCGCGAAGATCGCCAAGGAGATCGCCGAGGGGAAAGTTACCGAGGTGATTATCCTCCTGAGCCATTATCATTGGGACCACATCCAGGGATTTCCCTTCTTCAACCCGATATTCAACCCTAAATTCAAGATTTATATTTTCGGGCCCGCCAAAGCGAACCGGAAGCTCGAGGGATTATTGTCCGGGCAGATGGAATACGATTACTGGCCGGTGAAGTTCTCCCAGCTCCCGGTAAATATCGATTTCTACGAACTCAACGAGGGGTCGCACCTGTTCAAGACGGGGCTGCGGGTGGTGGCGAAACGCCATATCCATCCCGGAACCGCCCTGGGATACCGTGTCGAGTTCGGCGGGAAATCCTTCGTCTACTGCACCGACGCGGAGCATTTCCAGAATCAGGTGGATAAACGGGTGGTGGAACTTTCCAGCGATACGGGACTGTTAATCCATGACGCGCAGTACACCGACGACGAGATCGAGTACCGTCTCGGATGGGGCCATAGTACATGGCGGCAGGCGGTGGATGTGGCGAAGCAGGCGGCGGTGAAGCGGCTCGTGCTGTTCCATATGGACCCGGAGCGTACCGACGAGGACGCGCTGGCTATCGAGGCCGACGCGAAGAAAGAATTTCCCGGCGCGGTTCTCGCGAAAGAGGGGATGACGCTGGAAGTGTAATCCCGGTATTAAGTTAGCTTGAATATTCTCCTGAAATTCCCATCGATTTCCCCGGATAAAACATCCAAATCTTTATCCAGTAATTTCGCCGTAAACTCATAGGTATGCCGGACGTACCCGGGGATATTTTTCTTGCCCCGGTGCGGGACGGGAGTGAGGTAGGGGGCGTCTGTTTCTAAAAGGAGTCTGTCCGTCGGGACCAGGCGCGCGGCCTCCCGTAACGGTTCCGCCTTCGAGTAGGTGATATTCCCCGCGAACGAGAGATAATACCCGTGGCCGATCAGCCGTTCCGCCTCGGCGGGGCCGTACCCGAAACAGTGAAAGATGACGGGAGTATCGAACGAATAGGATGTCAGGATACGGAACGTGTCGTCGAAGGCGTCGCGGGAATGGATTATCAATGGGAGATTCTTCGATACGGCTGTCTCGATATTGAAGCGGAAAAGTGTTTCCTGTTCCGCCGGGGTGGAATATCCCCAGTGGTAGTCCATCCCCACCTCGCCGATCGCGTCGGGGGGATACCCGGATATCAGCCGAAGGAATTCATCCCGCATGGCGTCCCCGAACTCCGGGGCGTTCTCGGGATACAGCCCGCACCCGTGGAGGATACGGGGGATACCCCGAAGGAGCGCGGCGTTTAAGATTTCAGCATTATTTGTCGATATTTCAAGAAGATAGGATAGCTCACGAGGAAAATTGTTTAAAAATTCAGCAAGTTCTTCGGGGGTATAGGTGTGCCTGAGATGGCAATGACTATCGATAAACATAAGCGCTCCTTTGACAGGTAAAAAATTATAGCGAAAGATTACCGCCAAGTCAAAGGAAATAAAGGAATAAAAATTTTACATATTATAGGAAGAAAACGCAGAAATTATTAGCGTATTTTTCTTAAATGTGTTAAAATATTGCGGGGTGGAGTGAATTTGGAGACTCCTGGAGGTATTCATGGTACATTACAAGAAAAAACGGCCGGCTCTCAAGTCATCCGCGGAAGTATATAAGAAGTCCAAATGGATGAAGTTTAAAGAGCAGACTACGATGTTTTTTAGTAACCTGAAGCGATTCTTCGCCAAGATTATGTTGAAAATACATGAAAAGGGCTCCCAGAAACTCACCATCATGGTTGTACCGCACAACGAAAAGAAAATATTCAATATTCAGATATCCAACTATATCATGTTTTTCGCGACTGTTATTCTCACGGTGACAGTTGTCACATCGGTCATCACTATCTCGAGTAACCAGCAGAACGCGAAAAAACTAGTCAGCCTGAGCGATGAAAACCAGTCGCAAATTCTCGTGATAGAGGGCTTTAAGAATAGCATCCAGAGTCTGAATAATAAATTCTCAAAGTTTAAGGCCGACGTCAACCAGATATTCCGGGCGGCAGGCGGCGACAGCGATATCTATCAGTTTAACGAGATCAAGATCGGCGGCGAGTATACCAACGACATGCTGCCGCAGGAAGCGTTATCGCTTGAAAAACTTGCTATGGAACTCGAGCTGACGAAGATGAAGATCGGCGAGATGCTGATGTTCAAGGCTCAGATGGGCACTCTTCTCAGCGAGATACCGTCGCTCTATCCTCTCGCCGCGCGCGCGAGAATTACATCCCCCTACGGTCCCCGTATCGATCCGGTCTATCGATGGAAATCCAGTTTCCATGCGGGGCTTGATCTTGCGGTCGATCCCGGTACTCCCGTATTTGCCGCCGCTGACGGCGTGATCGATACCGCGGGATACCATGGCGGATACGGACTCTTAGTGAAAATCAAGCATAAATACGGATTCGAAACTAAATATGGTCATATGCTGAAACTCGGCGAACAGATCACGGTAGGCGCCCAGGTTAAGCAGGGGCAGATTATCGGATATGTAGGTTCATCGGGTAAGGCGACCGGCCCTCATCTTCATTACGAAGTGCTGATCGGCGGCAAGACCGTCAACCCCGAACCGTTTATCTGTATGCGCCCGGGTAACTAATACTTCATATAATATTACAGTGTCGATTGGAGGGGTTGTGTCCGACAAAGAAAAGACTCAGTTAGGTAATGAAGCTCAGGTGCGTGTAGATACCCACAGTGTAATCGGTATCTCCAATGCGTTCAGCGGGGAATTTCGCGCCGACGGGATTCTCAGGATTGACGGTGATTTTAAGGGTGTTGTAAAAGGTAAGGGGACGGTTCTTATCGGGGAGAGAGGACGGATTTTAGGCGATATTTATGCCCGTTCCATCCGCGTCGGCGGCAAAGTCAAAGGCAATATTTACGCGATGGAAAAGGTCGAACTTCTTTCTACCGGTAAACTGGTGGGGAATCTTTGGGCGCCTAAATTTCTCGCCGAAGAGGGGATGGTTTTTACCGGGAACGGGAAAACCCTGAATAAAGACGATGTCGAGAAACTGTTCAAGCAGAATGTAGAAAATCAAGTCCCGATAATAAATGAGGATATATAGGGGTTGGTTATGTCTGAGATTTCCAAGGTAATGGTCGGACCTTTCGAAGGCGGAGCGCTGGTTAAGGTCACCGGCAGAGGTACTATGGAATTCTGCTCCCAATTATTCGATTATCTCATCGCGCGGATTGAAAAGAACAAATCCGAAAATATTTACTTTGAACTCTCCGAAACGAGCTATCTGGACAGTTCCTTTATTGGCGTCATTGTTTCGATAGAGAAGAAACTCCAAAAAGAATCGCGCGGGTCGATTGTGATCCTGAATCCCACGGAGAAGGTTAAAGAGATTCTCTCGATGATGGGGTTAAGCGAAATCCTGCCGATGAAGGAAAGTACCAAGATAAAGAATATTGAGTTAAATGAAGAAATAGAAAAGAAACTGGAAAAAGATTATAACGATATCAAACTGCTCTTGGAATCCCATCAAAATCTTATGGAAATCAATCCTGAAAACAAAAAGCGTTTCGGTCTGGTCGAGGAAATGCTGAAGCAGGAACTCGAAAGGAACAAAAATGAATGATATTCATCCTACCGCGATTATTGGGCAGGACGTAGTATTAGGCGACGGAATTAAAATTCACCCTTACGCTGTTATCGACGGGAAAGTCGAGATCGGCGACGGTTGTGTTATCGGTCCGTGTGTCCATCTGACCGGATGGGTACATATCGGGAAACGTACTAAAATTTATGCTCATGCCTCTATCGGGGAAGACCCGCAGGATTATTCGTTCGACGGTACTCCGGGGCTGGTGGAGATCGGCGACGATTGTCTGATCCGCGAGGGTGTTACCATCCATACCCCTGTTCACGGGGACGAGGGCTGTAAGACGATTGTCGCGAATAATGCGTTCCTGATGGCGAACGCTCATGTCGCGCATAATGTCGAAGTGGGGGAGTATACGGTTGTCGCAAACGGAACCTTGCTTGCGGGATACGCGAAGGTCGAGGAACGGGTGTTTCTTTCGGGGAACATCGGGGTTCACCAGTTCTGCCAGATCGGCGCGTTCAGTATCGTCTCGCCGGTCGCAAAGGTAGTCCAGAATATCCCGCCGTTTATGACCGCCGACGGGAATCCCGCGCTTGTGCATGGATTAAATGTGGTGGGATTGCGGCGGAACAGTTTTAACGAGGAACAACGCTCGAAGATAAAGGACGCGTATAAAATGCTCTATTTCAGCGGGATGGGTTTCCGGGCCGCGTGCGACGAGATAGAAGCGAAATATCAAGAGGATCCCTGGATAATGAGGCTGGTTACATTTGTCCGGCAATCCAAGAGGGGGATAATCGGTGCCGCCCAGAAAGGGGAATAACTCTTCCGATACGCAAAGTCCTTCTCATCAGAAAGAACTCAAAGCTGAAAAAACATTTTTCTTCTCCGCCGGGGAAATTTCCGGCGACGCTCACGCATCCGAGCTCATCGGCGAACTCAGCGCTATGGGGCGGTACGATTTCGTCGGACTGGGCGGGAAGCAGATGTTCGAGGCTGGGCTCCGTTCGGCGTTCGGCGACGTCTCCACGCTCAGTACGGTAGGGTTTGTCGAATCGCTCAACTTTATCGGAAAAAAAGTCCGCCTCCTCAGAAATTCGGTGGAGTTCCTGAAAAAAAATCCCCCCGCCGCCGTCATCCTTGTCGATAATCAGGGCTTCAATATCCTGCTCGGACGGGAAGCGAAAAAGCTGGGGATACCCGTTTTTTATTATATCCCCCCGACCGTGTCGGTATGGGCGGAATGGAACGCGCCTAAGGTCGCGGCAATCTGCGACCACCTGATCTGTAATATAAGCGCTGATATGGAGATATACCGACGTTACACGGAAAATGTCTACTATCCCGGGCATCCGACTGTCGATAAAATCGCCAAGTTCGTGCCGGACGCGGGCTTCCTGAAAAAACTCGGGCTGACTCCCGGGAAACCGGTCGTATCGATATTTCCCGGTAGCCGCCATCAGGAGCTCAGGAAACTTCTGGGCATCATGCTGGACGCCGCGAAGATACTGATTGAGAGCGACGGGTATCAGGTGATACTTCCCGTGTCGCACGCCAAGTTCAGGGGGACGATTGAACGCGCGATGCATGCACGGAAGCTGGACGGCAGGATCGCGCTGGTGGAGGACGACCCTTACTCGGTGATGCATTCCGCATCGGTGAACATAATGGCTTCCGGCACCGCGACCCTTGAGTCGGTACTGATGCGGCGTCCGCCGGTCATCTGCTACAGGATATCCCCGATATCGTTCGCGATCGCGAAGCGCCTTGTAAAGAAACAAATGATCGGCCTTCCGAATATATTTCTCGATAGAAAGGTTTTCCCTGAACTCCTCCAACGGGACTGCAATCCGCGAAAGATCGCTCAGACGGTGCGCGAATTAATTTCTCCCAGCCCGGAGCTTCGCGCGTTATTGGAACAATCGTACGACGGTGTGCGGGACATTGTCGGCGAGCCGGGTGTTTCGTCACGCGCGGCGCGATATATCCTCGACCGGGTATAACATGGGCAGGATTCTCGCTATCGACGTCGGTGAGAAACGGGTCGGCCTCGCGGTCACCGACGACCTCCAGATCATCGCATCCCCCTTCGACGTGCTCCCCAATAACAACGAACTTTTCACAAAGCTGAAAAACATCTGCGTCGAGTATAAAGTCGCCAAACTGGTGATCGGTATGCCGTATTCGAAGAAGCATAAGGAAGCCTCCGCGATGGCGGAAGGTTTCACCGAAAGTATTAAACAGGAGTTTGCCGACAGTATGGGGCTGGAAATCGATTTTCAGGACGAGCGCAACAGCTCTGTTTACGCCGAGACATGGATGAAGACCGAGGGCTATTCCTACAAACGGATACGCGAGAGTTCCGATAAATATGCGGCTCTCAAGATTCTCGAGGACTATATAACCCGACCAAAAGAGTAAGTGTATTATTAATGACACAGTTTAATGAATGTATCCCGGAGGCTACTGGTTATCTTATAATATAGTATAGAAATAGTGAAGCACCGGGATGGCATACTTCTTGCAATAATAATGCAGCACAGGGTGGGAGCACGATATGAGAAGACAGAATACAATTAAAAAGAAAATAACGTTTACCGGAAAAGGACTCCATAGCGGTAGGATCGGTCATCTGACCCTGAAACCCGCGCCCGAAGATACGGGTTTGGTATTTATATATAACGAAAATCACCAGAAGCACTTCATTCCTTACACCCCTGAAAATGTGGTCGATACCCGGAACAATATCTCCATCAGCAACGGTAAGGCTGTGATTCGTACGGTCGAACATCTGGTGGCGGCGTTGTACGGCCAGCGTATCGATAACTGTCTGATCGAGAGCGATATGAACGAAGTTCCGATTATGGACGGAAGTGCGCTCGAGTTCGTAGCGGGTCTGGAGGAGGCGGAAGTCGAGGAGCAGGCTAAGGACCGCGAGGAACTCCGTATCATTAACCCGGTATGGGTAACGTCGGAGGACAAGTTTATCGTGGCTCTCCCGTATAACGGCCTCAAGCTCAGTTATACGATCTCCTTCCCAAATTCCCCCATCGGTACACAGACATTTAATTTGGATTTTTCCTCGGAGAATTTTCAGAAAAAAATCGCCGGAGCGAGAACCTTCGGTTTTATAGAGGACTTGGATTATTATCAGAAGAACGGGCTGGTGCTCGGCGGTGATTTTGATAATGTCCACGTATTCAGTAAAAAAGAGAACCGTTCGCTGAACAGCTCGCGTTATGACGACGAGCCTGTCCGGCATAAAGTGCTCGATCTCATCGGCGGTATCGCGATGCTGAACTTCGACATCAAGGCGTTTATCATCTCCTACAAGGGCGGACATACGCTGGATACCATGTTCGCGCAGAGGGTGATGAGCACGATCTCCGGCGTCCAGAAAGTCGGCGGGGTTTACTCCTACGGGACGGATACGAATTATTATTACATGCTGGCGGATATTCTCGACCTTGAGAAATTCCCGTCGTAGATAAAAGCTCCCGAAGAATATGGAATTATTATAAGGGCGGTTCCAAAAACTATTAACATTTTTAATAATAGTAATGATATATCTTTAAAATACGCCCAATGGTCACTTCCTTGCCGCCGAGAATCGGCGGTTATTAGAAGTGCCCATAAACACACCTGTCATTGCGATAACGCGCTACAAAGGTTCTAAAAGCGCGGCGGCGGGAATACATCATCTAATGTAGCTTCGCTTTCTGGTCTCACGTTTAGTGCCCCCCCCTATCAAACTTCTTCAAAAAACCCGAAAACACCCCTTTTTATTCTCTTGCTTTTTCTTTCCAAATCGGATACAATCTTAAAAATTGATTTCGGAGGGCACGTTGTCCGTCAACTCAATTCCACAATGGGATGCACTGATAAAAAACTATTCCGAAGCGGTTCCCGCCGTAGTGCAGGATTCCATGTCGAAGGCCGTTTTAGGCCTTGTCAGGATGAATCGCGAGGCATATAATAAAACCCTCGAAACCGGCGGGTTAAACCACACCACGGACGCCGGAACGGCTGTTTTTAGCAGTGACGGCATGCAATTCGCGGTGAAAAATATCGCCGGAAACGATGCGAAGGATGCCCTGCTGATTACCGTGGACACCGGATCCCATGATGTTCTGCATACTCAATTCGGCGATACTACGATGGATAAGTCCTCCATACTGAACGCGGTTTACGATGTGATCCGCGAACGGAAGACGCACGCACCGGAGAATTCCTATGTGGCGAAGAAACTTTCCGAGGGCATCGACCGTATCCTGAAGAAGATCGGCGAGGAAGCGGGCGAGGTGATTATCGCCGCGAAAAACGGCGACCCGGAGGAGATCGGGTGGGAAATGGCCGACCTGATTTTCCATATGTGGCTGGTGCTGGGTTTTTACGATTTATCACCCGAAATTGTCTACGATAAGTTGATCGAGCGAAGAAAGTAGTTCCTTCGCGTAAAAATTTTATCAGCGGATGCGTCTATGAAAAAACTCATTATCGACGATGATCAGATTTCCCTCGACTTTGCCGTGATCGAGGGAGAGAATTTTAACGATATCGTATATATCCAGCAGAGGGGAGTAGGGGAGCTGATCAACGGGGAGGACGAGCGCGGGAACACCTTACGGCTCCGTATCGATTCGATCATCGACACCCGTCTGGTTGTCCAGATACTGGAAATCATCCCCCCGTCAATAAACCCATGAGGCGTTTTTTTATTCCCGCCGCCCGGATCGACGGCAGCCGGGTCACGGTTGACGGAAGCGACTATCATCATCTGATCCATGTGCTACGGAAACAACCCGGCGATATATTCGAAGCGACCGACGGATGGGGCAATATCCTGCGGATCAGAATTACTGATGCCGCTGGCGGCCATGCCGCGGGGGAGATTATCGGGCTGATCTCCGCGCCCGAACGGTCGGTGACGCTGACGCTTTATCAGGCAATCCCGCGTCAGGGACTGTTCGATTTTATCATAGAAAAATCCGCCGAGCTTGGAGTTCGTAGGGTCGTCCCTGTTGTTACCGAACGGACGGTCGTGCGGCTCGCGGAGGAACGCTCGGCAAAAAAACTGGAACGGTGGCGGCGTATCGCAAACGAGACCGTGAAAAAGATCGGGAGAGCCGATACGATCGACGTACTCCCTGTGTGCGGGCTGAACGAGATAATCGGGCAACTCCATCCCGGGTCGCTTCGGATTGCCGCATGGGAGATGGAAGAGACGCGGGGACTCCGTACAATCCTCCGCGAAAAACCGGATAGTAAGGATGTCGAGATTGTGATCGGGCCGGAGGGCGGGTTGAGCGCGGGCGAGATTTCCGCGCTGACCGGGATGGGATTTGAAAGCGTCAGTCTGGGAAAGCGTATCCTGAAGGTCGAAACCGCCGCAGTCGCGGCGATCGCGAATATCTTCTACGAGTTGGAAAGCGATTAAATTCCTTTCAATAGATTGGCCTTGAATTCGTCGATAATATCCTGTAGCGTGGTACGCATCGGAATCTCGTCGTCGAACGCGGGCTGCTGGTTCTTCATCGCGGGGTTCAGGATGTACTTGATATTCGCTTCCGCTTGTGCGTAGATCACCTTGATCTTGTTAGCCGAGTTCTTCGCCTGGTAGAAGTCGAGAAGCGCGTCCTGCTCATACTTATCTTTATAAGCGGCATATTGATAGGCGTATATCAGGTTGACCACCCCTTTATTATTATAGGCATGGGCGAGCTGAGAGTATATCTCGATATGCCGTTGGAGCTCGGGATTGATATATCCCATCTTCTGGGCGATACTGTCGTAGTACTCGATCGCTTTTTCGTACTGGGTTTTCGCGAGACTGTATTTTCCGGTGTGATAGTACGTATTCCCGAGCGCGAACGATAATATCGGATTATACGGTTCGTCGATATACAAGTCCTGCCATTCCTCCGAGGCCTTCTCATAGCTCTTTTCACGGTAGTACAGCCACGCGAGATTGTATTGGAGGAGGAAGTCCTTCTGTCCTTCGGGAAGATAGTATCGCGCGGTCTTATAGGCCATCAGCGCTTTGCTGAGCGATTTCTCGGGATCGGACATTTGCAGCCGGTTATAGTAGTATATATGCCCGAGGTTCGCGTAGGGTTTGTAGTAGTACGGCGCGAAATTGGTGGCGCTCTCGAACTCGTTTTTCGCCAATTCGATATTCCCCGTAAGGCCTTCGCTGATATAGTATATTTCCCCTCGAAGGTTGTATGCCTTTCCGTTTTTAGCGTTGAGTATGATGGAATTCGATGCGGCGATCAGGGCGTCGATATAATTCATATTGAGCGTCAGATAGCGCGCGTATTCGTAATAAGCCTCGCTGAACAGCATCTTTTTCGGTATCTCGTTGCTCTTAAAGTTCTTTTTATTCTTTTCCTCTTTTTCTACCGGTTGTCCCTTCTTCGGCATATTCTGATCGATAAAATCGATCAACGGTAATAAAACCGTCTTCGCTTCCTTCATATTCCGGTTGTCGTTGTAATACCTCGCCAGCCGGGTCATCACCTCGACATTAATCGCCTTAGGGTCGGCGACAGCGATTCTCTGTAATAGGTAAGTGATCAGTTCGTCATCCTTCTCACGGATCGCGATTTCGATCTGGCGGAACATCGTGCCGATATGTTTGGCGTTCTTAGAGAGGAATTCCTGATAGGTCTTTTTCGCCTCGTCATAATACTTACTCTGCTCGGCTGCGGTGGATGAGTTGTCCCCCCATTCGATATAGGTCTGCCCGAGCCGGTCGACTACGTCGAACTCGTCGGGCATCTTTTTCTTCAGACTGCTGAGGATCGCGACAGCCTTGTCGTATTTCTTGGGATAGACCGATTTATAATACTCGGCGAAATTAAACACAGTCAGCTTATCGAGGGGTTTTTCCTGTAGGGCTTGGAGGAATTTTTTCTCAGCGAGCTGGAACTCGTTCTTCTCAAGATAGGCGATAGCGTAACGGTTATACCAGTCCATATCCGGGCCGCCCTTATTCTCGCCCTCGGTAAATTTCGCTTCGGCGACTACATAATTACCTTTCTTTAATTCCGCGATGCCGTCCTCATAGGACCGGCTGGCGTTACCGGGAACCCAGACCAGCCGCCAGATTAATATAGCGACCACGAGGAGTAAACCGAAGAATATAGCCGCGTATTTTGTGATATTCTGGAGTTCTTTCTGGAACTCCTCGGCCTTACGCGCTTCTTCGGTGAAGATTACCCGGCGGGTTTTCGGCTTCGGAACTTCGGGGCGTTCCTCGATTTCCTCTTCAACCTGCATCTGTTCTTCAGGAACATTTTCCTTGATAAACCTGTTAATGGCGTCTTCAGGCTGTTCCAAAATCAGCATGGCGACCAATTGTTCCATGATGTTTTTTGGAAGCAGGCGGTCTATAAATATTTTTCTGAGTTTTTTTCTGAGGTCCGGGTCTGCAAAAACATTGATACGGTTTCGTATTTTTAGCAGTTTGGATTCATCCAAATCGATGTCCGATTCCCGGCCGTATCCAACTGGGGGTTTAGATGATGAAGGCGCTCCAAAAGCGGGCTCGGATAAGGACGCTTCCTCCTCGTCGTCAGGGAGTTCCTGCACCTCTTCAATACCGTCCGCCTCGAACGACGGTTCGGGGAATTCCATTCCGGCGGGTTCGTCGAATGAAGCGAATCCGGGTGTTTCCGCGCCGGCCTCGGGCTCATCGAACACCGGGAATTCCGGCATTTCGGCAGCGGTTTCAGACTCCATCAGAGCGGAAAGATCATCCTGCGGCGCTCCCGGTTCCATGAGGGCGGATAGGTCTTCCTGCGGCGCTCCAGGTTCCATCAATGCGGAAAGGTCGTCCTGCGGGGAGTTGTCTGTTTCCATAAACGCGCTGAGATCGGGTTCGGATGTTTTCAGTTCGGCGGAGTCTTCCGCGCCGAAATCCGGCATCTCGAACGATTCTCCGGGGAATTCCGTACCGCCGGCATCCGGCATAAACGATTCATCCGGCATACCGGGCGTCATGGAGGCGTCCTCGGGGAACGATGGATGCGAATCGTCGAAAAGCGCTTCGAGGTCGCCGAGACCTGCTTCCTCCCCGGAAAGATCCTTCCCCGGTTCGGCCGATTTTGCCGGGGCTTCCGGTTCGAGCGGGGGTTCGCCTATATCGATGGCAGGCCTGCCTGATCCCTTCTCTTCATCGCCCATTTTTGCCTGCGCGAGCAAATCGGAAAACTCGCTTTCTATTTCATTCGGGGCGCCGGTCGATTCTAATCCGCCGATATCGCTGAAATCGTATCCGCCCTGCGCGCCTTCCCCTTCAATCTCTACATTATCCATATCGTAAGGCGATTCACCGTCCTGTTCGGCGGCGGTCTCGTCCATAATATCCTGTATCAGATCCTGCGGCCCACCGCCTTCCTGGAAACGCCGATGTAATTCATCGAGCGACGGGGGAACCATGTCCAGGTTATTCATTTCTTCCAGTACGTCGGGATCAACAGCAACTTCCGCGGTTATGCCCACTGCCGCCTGGCCGGGTTTGGTTTCCGGAGCCGCGGGGGAAGTGGTCGAGGGCGCGGGTGCGGGGGTCGGTGAGGCCGGAGCCTTAGTTTCCGGGGCGCCCCATGCTTCCTCGGAGAACACGTCGGCGGATTCTTTCTTTTCAGCGGGCGGGGCGGGGAACGGATCCTCGCCGAACGCCGCGAAGTCCTCGTCGATAGTCTGCCCGTCATCCGTCATCGCCAGCGCGCTGTATTCGGATAAGTCATCCATCGGAGCCGGTTCGGAGGTGTCTTCTCTGCCAAAGGGCATATCGGAAAGTTCGTCCAGAGACGCGGCGGGAGACGCCGCTGGCGCCGGAGGCGCTTTTTTCTCATCCTTGCCGGATGTGGCGGCGTTTATCAGGCTGTCAAGATTGTCCCAGTTTTGGGGGCTGATTTCTTCTTCGGTGACCGTCATCCCCGTGGACGCATTCTCAATCCCGTCGAGTTCCAGATTGAGATTATTCGGCTCGAATTTATTTTCATGCCCTAAGAATTTTAAAAGAAAGTCGTAATTACCCATGGGTTTTCCTATCCCGCCTCGTAGAGAAGAATCGGTATCCATTTGTATATCGGTATAAAGTATTAATTATTAATCAGTTTAACTGAAAAGCTGATAAATGTCCATCGCTAAAGGTATTTAAGCCCGGAAAAACGTGAGAATTTCTATTTCACGGGCTCCTCCGGCCAATAGTGTCGCCGTACCCTCTTCAACCGTGCTTCCGGTGGTAAAAATATCGTCTATCAGCAGGATTTTTTTATCGCGGATTACCCCTTGCGTATCCGGCAGGAGCGGGAATTGCCCCCGCACCGATTCGCGGCGTTCCTTCTGGCTCAACCGGCTCTGATGGGTGGGGTGCTCCTTCCGTTCCAGCAAAGGGGTATAAGGGATTTTCAATCTATCGAGGATGTAATCCACCTGATTATATCCCCGAACTTTCAGGCTTTGCCGGGATAACGGGATAGCGGTACAGACATCGAATTGCCGGGTATTGAGGAAATCCCTAATCGGGGATTCCAGTAAATGTGCCAGATCGCTTCCCGTCAGTTTGTCCGATTCGAACTTAAACGACAGCACCATATCGCGGATGACGGGGTGTGTATAGGACAGCATCGACGTATTCCGGGTGAAGCTGAACGCGCCGATAGAGCAGTCGTAGCATAATCCGGGGGTGTCCGCATAGGTTGGCGCGGAGCATTTTACGCACGGGGATGGGATGGCCGCCCCCGACGATGCCAGATATTCGGCGCAATCGGGACAAAGGTGTGTGAAGAGGGCTTCATCGGTACGGACTCCGCACGAGACGCAGAAATGGGGGAAGAAGAACGACAGTATCCGGTGCGGGAGATTTATCATTATCAGACCGTTTTTTGGACAATAGGCCAGAGTTCGGATAGATTTCCCAGCATGTAGTCCCATACCGCGCGCGCCTTCGACGGGAGTATACGCGGGGCGGATTTCGTCCTGATGCCGATTCGCCCCACCGCGGGACGAATCATCAGCCAGTGCACGAACGCCTCCGGGGTATAAAGCTGCCCGAGAATCGTCTCATCGGACATTTTTCCGCTGATCCAGTAAAGTTCCCGCAGGAAATTGAGCGCGATGACTTTATGGAACAAGTGGGGTTTCTCCAGTAAAAATCCCGGTAACCGGAATTCCGTCAGCGTGCGCAGTTTTTCCATAAACACGCCCTTATCGGGAACCACAATCCAACTCAGCCCGGAGGTCGCGAGGAGATAATCGGGATTCTGGAAGAGGATGCCCGGTTCCTCGTAGAGGTAGAGGTACGCGGCAATCCCCACATTATCCGTGGCCGCGCTGATAATCCCCCTGAACAGGGTCTCGTCGTCAGGGATAACGGGACTGTATAGGTTGAGATACTTCCGCAGACGTTCGATATCGAACGCGCCGGATATCACCATATTATTATCCGCGAATAGCGAGGGTACGGACAATACCCCGTGACGGAACGTATCGAACGGGGCGTTACCCGCGTCGATAATAACCGCGCTCGCGCGTATGCCGGTCTCGTCGAGCAGGGCGAGGAGTTCGCGGCTATGCGGGCATGTCGTGTGGATATAGGCGGTAAGAACCATATTTCCGCTCCGGTGTTTTATTGATAGTATTATAACAGAATTGGGGGATTTTGCCAAAAAAGAAACCGTTCTATAGGGTAAGTCATTTTAGTAAAGTTGAAAAAAAGGAAATCCTTGTCACTGCGAGAAGCGGCGCGACGAAGCAGTCTATATAACATTATACACATTAATAAAATAGATTGCTTCGCAAATCCTGACGGATTAGCTCGCAATGACATGGTGAGTTCGTCATCAAGCCCCACCGGGTGGGTCTTTTTAGTAAAGTTGAAAAAAAGGAAATCCTTATCACTGCGGGACGCGGCACGCGAACAGTCTGCTTTTTCCTATTAGGTAAAAAAATAGATTGCTTCTACCGCGCTTCAAATACTTTTTATAGCGCGGCATCGCAATGACGAAGGAAACCTAAAAAAAGAAACCGGGTTTTCACCCGGCCTCATCTATTTGTGAACCGGTTCTGGGAAATATTCGATACAGGTTATCATATCCCTCTTGTGTTAAGGTACGATTAGGATTAAATAAAAAATCGGGAAATTCAGTTTTTCACTTGCGGAAAAACGGGGGACGATTTACAATAAGAAACTAAGGAGAAAGCGGTGGGAGATTTTCAGCTCATTAGTTTCAGTACGATGAACGATTTGCTGGTATCGGCGAGACGGTCGACGCGGCTCCGGCGGAATTATAATTTTCACGAGCACGCGGATGCGGTACAGCGCTTTTTAAACGCATTGATACCCAACACGTATGTGCGGCCGCACCGGCATATCAATCCGCCCCGGTTTGAGACTTTCCTCGTCCTACGGGGGCGTGTCGCGGTGGTGTTTTTCGATAACGAGGGCAGGATTACCGGGTCGAACTATATGGGCGAGAGGTGCGAGGTGAAGGGAATCGACATCAGTCCCGGAGTATGGCATACCCTGATCTGCCTCGAGGACGCTGTGATTTTCGAGGTGAAGGAAGGCCCGTATCAAGAGGACACGGATAAAGAATTCGCGATATGGTCGCCGGACGAAGGGTCGCCGGAAGCGGGAAAATACCTGGTACACCTCATCGCGAATATCGGAGGCTGATCATGCCGAAAGAGGTGGCACATTGGACATTCGCTAAAAAGGCGCTCGACCGGTTAAAAAGCGAATCCCCGTTACGCCGTCTCATCGATGAACACAAATTCCTGTACTATACCGCCGCGCTCGCGCCGGATTCCCCGTACTATTATACCAGCGGTTACCGGTGGAAGGCATACCGGCTGACGGGCTCGAGGATACATAATAATAAGGATTCCTATCAGGTATTGCGAAACCTGCTCGGGGCATACCGCGATAGGAACAATCCCGCCGTATGGGTATTTGTCGCGGGGGTATTGTCCCATTTTATGTGCGACGCGGTTTTTCACCCGTTCGTCATCCATTTCAGCGGGGACAGCGCCGGCAAGAAAGGCCGCGCGTATATCGATACCGTCTACCGTCATTCGACAATCGAGACGATGATGGATATGTACTACTGGGACGAGGAACCGCTTCCGGGCGGGAGGTTTTTCAGGGATTATGTCGCGAAGGTGGAATTGCCGTTCGCGGAATTCGCGGAATTATTAAAAATCCTTTATGCCCGCGGTCAATCGCTCGATAATAGAATAATCATGAATTATATGAATAAGCATTCGCGGACTCAGGCGATGTTCCAGAAGAAGTGGCCGCACGTCCTGTTTCGTTCGCTCGACTTCGCGACCGGGCGTTCCCTCCGGCATTTCATGGCGCTGTTTTACCCGTTAAAACATCCCAAGCCGTCCGAGTTGTTCCGTTATCCGGTCGCGTTCAGGCATCCTCTCCACGGGGAACGGCAGGTATCGTCGATACGCGAGTTGGAGAAGGAGGCGGTCGATAATACGTTCGAATGGTTCAGGAAAATCGACGCGTTCTGGGATACCCCGGATTTGTGGACGATATTCGACCATGAAATAGGGCCGAACCTGAAGACCGGCGTACCCGATTCGGTGGGGGAGGATATGCGTTTCTTTAACACGGAGGTATCCGTGTGGAATATCATCAAACAGCCCGCCGGGCCGTTTAATTATATCTAACCGGTCAGATTTGCTTTATTATCAGGATATTATTATATTATATAAGGAATGATCGATGGCGATGATGTTGGAATTCTGGAAAAACGGCGCGATGCGGAAGATATATGTCAATTTTGACAGGCAGGTAATGAGCCTGAGCGCATTTTTACTGTATCCCGAAGCGAAGGCTTTAGTGAAATTAATGTATAACAAAATCGCCTCCGATTATACATCGGAAATCAGGGATACCGAGCTTCGGACTGTCGGGGAGTTCATCCGTAATCACTTCCTGCGGCTGGATAAGACGTTCGACGTGGTGGTGCTCGGGGATGACAACCGGCGAACGGTATTGTTCAATCTCGAAGATAACAAGATAGGTGAAAATTATTAATGCGGGGGAATTATGGCGATCACGCTTGAATTCTGGACGAGTAAAACCCTGAATACGATCTGCGTGAACTTTAACCAGAGTACGTTTCCGCTACGGGACTTTCTCCTGATGGACGACGCGAAGAAGGTCGTGAAGGCGATGTATAAGAAGATCGAACGGGATTACACGAGCGAACTGAAGGACACGATTCCCGGTACGGTCGGCGAGTTTATTAAGAAACATTTTTTGGACTACGATAAAAACTATGACGTGGTTATTCTCGGGGAGGAACCGAACTGGTCGGTGATCTTCAACATCGAGGATAAGAAATAACGGTAACGATTGGTCGCGCGCTTCTACAAAATTTCGATACGCGGGATGGAATAATCGGTTTAATCGCAGGGATATTATAGAAATAGTTTGCATCCCGAATCCTAACGGATTCGCTCGCAAAGACAGGAATTTCATTATGGAATACACAGGAGGAAATATATGAAGCAGAAAGTAAAAATAGACGGGATGAGCTGCATGCATTGCGTGAAAGCGGTGCAGGAGGCGTTATCCGCGGTGAAGGGGATTTCCGATATCGCGGTCAAGATCGGCGAGGCGGAATTTACTACAGGCGACGGATTCGATATGAATACGGTGCGTACCGCGATCGAAGAGGCCGGGTATGAGGTGGTTTCCTAACTTTACAGGGACGGCCCCGCGACGATCATCGAGAACATCACAATCATCATCACGACCATAAATAGCGACATCAGTATTCCCGCGATTGCCATCGCTTTACCGCGTTCGTTCTCAGGGTCGAGCCGCAGTATGCCCATGACGCATAGCACGAGCGCGATCACCTGCGAGATAAGCACCATCAGGTTGACCGACCAGAACGTGTACAGCATGATAGGGAGCCCCATCAGGATAAACGTCCCCACGACGGTGAAAGAAAATACGGATACGGAAAGGATAAACCCCGTTAGTATCTGGGATTGATATTTTTTATGCGGTAAAAAACGTTCCGGCATTGCCCCTCCCGGGAAGACCATAGATTCTAACCCGCGATCGGTTTCATGTCAATAATCTCGGCGCGAATTTTATTTGCCTTAACCGCAACATATCGTTAAATTCTAATATTGTATCATGGAGGGCGTTATGGTAAAAAAAATAGAAGTCGCTATAGAAGGAATGACCTGCGCGGCGTGTTCCACAAGGGTGGCGAAGTCGCTGAATAAGCAGGACGGCGTGATCGACGCGGCGGTGAACCTCGCGGCGGAAAAGGCCTATATTGTCTACGACCCTAAAAAGATAACCACCGACGCGATGGTAAAAACCGTCGAACGCGCGGGATACCGTCTCGTGCTCGATACGAAAAAAGCGCCGACTGAAGAAGAACGCTTCCGCAAGGTTCGGGTGAATTTTATTACCGCGCTCATTTTCGCGGGCCCCGGCGCGCTTCTTATGCTGTTCCATATGCTGGGATGGCTTCACCTGCCGTACTGGGATTATATCGAAATTATCCTTACACTGCCCGTGCTTTTTTACTCCGGCCGTCATGTGATGAAAAGCGCGCTCCTTTCGACCCTCAGCCTGTCGCCGGGTATGGACGTGCTGATCGCGATGGGCTCGCTCGCGTCGCTCTCGACGGGAATCATGCGCGTATTCGGTATCCCGGTGACCAACTTCGCGCTGGTGGGCAGCATGATTATCGCGTTCCACCTGCTGGGCAAATACCTCGAGGCCGCCGCGAAGGGGAAGGCGTCCCGCGCGATCAGGGCGTTGATCGAGTTCGGGGCGAAGAACGCGCGCGTACTGGTCGACGGCGCGGAAATCGAGATACCAATCGAGCAGCTCAGGATCGGCGATATCGCGGTCATCCGCCCCGGCGAGAAAATCCCGTCGGACGGCGAGGTGATCGATGGGTACTCCGCGGTGGACGAATCGATGATCAGCGGGGAGTCCGTACCGGTCGAGAAAAAGGCCGGCGACCCGGTGATCGGCAGTACGATCAACAGCACGGGAGTATTGAAGATAAAGATAACGAAAGTCGGAAAGGAGACTTTCCTTTCGCAGTTGATTCGTCTGGTCGAGGAGGCGCAGGCGGGGAAGGTGCCGATCCAGGAATTCGCCGATAAAGTCACCGGGGTATTCGTCCCCGTGCTCGTGGGGATTGCTGCGGCGGTATTCCTGTTCTGGTACTTCCTTCCCGATATCGGCGACAGTATTATGAAATGGGGCGCGGGCTGGATCCCGTGGGTAGACCCGTCGATGAACCGGTTGTCCCGCGCGGTGTTCGCGGCGGTGGCGACCCTCGTGATCGCGTGCCCCTGCGCGCTCGGACTGGCTACCCCGATGGCGATTATGGTCGGCGGCGGACTGGGCGCCCGGCACGGCATCCTCATCCGCAACGGCGAATCGATCGAGATGATGAAGGATATCGATACCGCCTTGTTCGATAAGACCGGGACGATCACCGAGGGGAAACCCGAAGTGGTGGAGATTATCCATACGCCGGGGTTCGACGGATTCGAGACGGCGCTCGCGTCGCTCGAGCGGTACTCGGAGCATCCGCTCGCCGGGGCGGTACGCGACTACGCGAAGGCGCGCGGCTTGACGCTGAGCGAGCCGGAGGATTTTGCGGCGATACCCGGCAAGGGCGTGAGCGCGAAGATCGGCGGGAATATGTACTACGCGGGAAGCGCGGATTTGATGCTGGAGAAATGCGGCGCAATCCCTTCGTTCGGCGGGGCGATCGACTCCGCGAAGGAGGACGGCCTGAGCGTTATCTTTCTCGGCTCGCCGGGCAGTGTTCACGGCTTCGCGGCTCTCGCGGATAAGATCAAGCCCGATTCGAAGACCGCTATCGAGGGGTTGAAGGCCATCGGGATTACGCCGATTATGGTGACCGGGGATAACGAGAAGACCGCGAAACGTATCGCGCGCGAAGCGGGGATAGAACGAGTCTACTCCGGCGTACTGCCTGCGCAGAAGATCGACATAGTCCGCCAGCTGAGAGCCGAGGGGCGGCGGGTAGTGATGGTCGGCGACGGTATCAACGACGCGCCCGCGTTGAAGGGCGCGGACGTCGGTATCGCGATCGGCACCGGAACCGATATCGCTATCGAGGCGGGGGATATCACCCTTGTCAACGGGAGTCTCACCGGTGTGGAACGCGCGGTTCGGTTATCGCGCGCGATATTCGTGAAGATTCGCCAGAACCTGTTCTGGGCGTTCTTCTATAACCTCGTGGCGATTCCGATGGCGGCGATGGGATTACTGCATCCCGTGATAGCCGAAGCGGCGATGGCGTTCTCGTCGATCAATGTGATACTGAACTCCCTGCGCCTGAACGGGATCAAGCTGGACTGAATAATAAAGGCCGCCCGAAGGGGTTTGATGATAAAGTATTTTGTCATCGCGATGCGTTTTGGTGAGCTTGTCGAACCATAGCCGAGGCAATCTATCTTAATACCATATAAGGAATCAAACAGACTGCTTCACCGCGCGCAATGAAAACAATACGGCGCGGGGTTCGCAGTGACAGGAAATCGATTGTCGTTTTATGAGATAAAATGGACAATAAAAAAGGCCGCCCGAAGGCGGCCGAAAATAATTAAATCCGATTAACTTTTGACAATCATCGGGGCGAGGATGCCCGCGAGAGCGGAAAGGTTGCGGGTCTGGAGCCAGAGTTTCCCGGGGCCGGTATATTCGCCGACCAATCCTTCGCCGGAGGCCAAAGTGGAGAACAAGCCCTTGGCCGCTTTTTTCAGCTTATACTGAACCTGAGCTTCCCATGCTACCATGTGGCCGGTATCGACAATATAGGTTTCGCCGGGAGCCAATTCCTTCATCAGGATAGCGCCGTACGAACCGAGGAACAGATCGCCGGTTCCGGTGATTTTTGAGAGGAAGAGACCTTCGCCGCCGATGAGGGCTTTCAGCGACCCTTGAGCGCTGATTTGGAGGTCGACTGTGCCCGCGAGATATGCACCGGCCTGAGCCATCAGCGTCTGGCCGGCGAGCTTTACATGAACTATATCGCCGGGAGTAGCGGGGGTGATTAAAAGTTCCCCGGCTGCATTAGCGGTATAAACTGACGAGAATAACGATTCACCGCCGACCATCGCGCCTATCGCGCCCAGAAATCCTTTACCGGTAGTTTTCGCCTTGAGTTCGATAGAAGGACTCATCGCAACCATAGCGCCCGCTTCGGCCTTGATATTCTCACCCGCCTGCAAATTAACGCGCAGAATAGTAAAAACCGGCCCGCCTTCAATTTTAAAATCCATATCAGCCTCCTTAGAATTTGATTTATTATAATACACGATTTTATTTTGTCAAAAATCCTTCACTATTTATTTATCGAAAAAGCTCATAACCCCCTTATGCAGAAGCCGGATGATATCGAACATCACCTTTTCGATCCAATCCTTGGATTTATTCTTTTTCAGAATTTCGATAATCATGGTAATATAGGTTTCAGAAAGCAGGTCGATAACGAATTCCTTCTGTACGTCGAATTTCTGCGAGGCCGATTTTTCTATCTGCTCGATACCTTTTTTCAGGGTTTGCGAAAGTTTATCGGTGAATTTATGCCTGAAATCCCCGAAAATGGAACCCTTCGCGCCCTGGAATAAAATAATTAATTCTTTCTTTCTTTTATATACATAATCCGCCGCAACCGAAATAACCCCTCTCAGCTTATCTTCCGGGAAACTGAGATCGGATAATATCGGTTCGGCAATCTTGTTGACGAGTTCGAGAATTTCTTTCCTGACGTTTTCTACCAGCGATCGGAACATATCTTCTTTGTTTTCATAATAGCAATACAAATTACCGACCGTCATATCGGCTTTTTTCGCGATCACCCGCATGGAGGCGTTTTTAAACCCGAACTGATAAAACTCCTCGAGCGCGGATTTCTCAATCTTTTTACGTGTGCTTTCCAGTTTCACTCTCATGTTTTCCCTCATATTTTAAATAAATTCATTCAAACCATTTCATTTTTTTCTCAAACTTTTTCTCAAAAATGACCTTTTCATTCTCGGTAATCGTACATTTGATGGATACGTTGTCATGCGTAACGGTCTGTTCGGAATATGCGTGATACTGCTTACCGTCCAGATGGAATTTCATTTCCGCATCGGCGGTCAGTATGGATTTCGCCGGGTTATCCGTGAAGGCGTTCGCCTCGTAGGTATGGGACAGGTTGATATCCGGCAGGCCGGGGAACATATTCAGCGCTAACTTCAGCCCGGAAAGTACGTTGATGTTCTTCTCCTTGGGGTTATCGCGGATTTCCCATATCTTCTCCTGTTTCGGCGAACCCAATCCGTTCAACATCCCTGTATCGGCCGGGGGAAATTGGGGTTTGAACGTCGGCAGGGGTTTATCCTTCAGCGAGGGCAGCACCAGTTCCTCGGTGATATCCGGTCCGAAGTGCAGGTTGATATTCCCCGCATAGGGCAGAGAAAACAGACGCGGGAAATCGGATAACTGGACGCTGACGCGAACAGAATGGAGTTTCTCCAACCGGTACGCGGTGGGCAGGAGCGGTATCTTTATTTTATAGGGTTTGCCGGGCTCCACGGGGCTGACTTTATCCAATCCGTCCCTTCTGCTCAGCCGCATCCATCCCCGGGTGATAAACTTCGAGTTTTCCTCCGCGTCGACGTCGCACAAACGCACTGTGATAGCGGCGTCCGGCATATCGGTGGAAACGGTAAGGGTGACGCAGGGTTCGCCGGTAATCTCGATATTTTCCGGTATCGGCGACGTTGTGAACGAGAGGGAACGGGTGTCGTCTTTGGACTGCTCCTTCGGATAATCGACCCCTAACGTAAGCACGCTCATCAGCCCGGAATATGCCCCGACTGTCGGATCGTGCGAGCATATCAGCATCATATCCCTGACTTCGGTGCCTTTCCCTAGCGAACGGTTCGAGCGCAGATTCATGACTATCTCGTTGACGCCGTTGGGAGGCCAGTTCTCCTCATAGCGCCAATGCTCCTCGCCCATAAAATATACCGATACGGGCGGGTCTTCCATGATCCCGTTGGGGATACCCTTCAGCCAGTAATCGAACCACCGCAGCGCGATAGTGAGATATTCGGTAGGCTGCGCATCAGTCAGGCTTGGCCACATATGCACCCACGGCCCGATGACGATCTTTTTCGGCCCGCGAATCTGATTGAACAGATCGGTGGAATCCTTATGCGAAAAACCGTTCCATCCGTCGAGTATATAGGTTGGGACGGTGATTTTATCAGAGTCGATATTCACGTTCTTCCAGTAGGAGTCGGAAAGGGTGTGATCGATGGGTTCGGTAATAAACGGTTCGAAATGGTCGAGGTGCCGCTGCCAGATTTCCCTCCAGTTCTTGAGATTGGAGTGATTCATCGGGGGCAGGATTTGTATCAGGTTCATAATATTTATCCATGACCCGAACAATCCGAGCATATTCAGCGACCCGCCGGGAAATACCAGATTGGGATAAAAGTTGATAGGAGCCATCATCGAAAATATCGCCTTTAACGCGGGAGGGTTCGCGGTCGCGGCATTGAGCGCGGCCATACCGCCGAATGACTCACCCAGCATACCGACGTTGCCGTCGGAAAAATCCTGAGCGGCGCACCATTCGACGACCTTCGCGAGCATTTCGGGATTCAGTATATCGAAAGGATTTTGCGCGATTCCGTCGGAAGCCCCGATGCCGGGAAGGTCGACCAGCACCACCGCGTAGCCCGCCGACGTCATCTGGAACGCCTCGAGGCTGAACAGAGGGGACATCATTCCGTCCTTCATATACGGGTATGCCATCAGGATTACCGGCCATGAGGGTTTGCCGGACGGAAGATTGATATTCGCTCTCAGGGTGAGGGATTCTCCCACAGGAATTTCGACATTTCGCCTAGTATTCGAATTGATAAATGATACGAGTTTGAGTTTCTCTACGAGATTTCCCAGCCCCACAGGCGCCCCCAAATTGAGATGGTTTATTCTATATTTAATATGCTAATCAATCAATATTTTTCTCAATATTTTTCTCGATTTTACGTTTTATACTGTATTTTCCGCTCAGCTCTTGTTTATTAATATTCCTTGTGGTATAATAATTTGAAAGGAAGGACGGGTTGGAGGCGGGTATGCGTAAATTTTCGATAATTGCCGCGTTTTTAATTTTTGTAACGAATCCACTGGTTTCTGAGACGATTGACGTAGTCACTATCGGGAATCTGGCGGGGAATGTCCAGATAAGGGGCTTCGAAGCCAATATGTGGAACAATGCGACGTATGGGGACACCGTATCGGGATTCAGCGAAATCAGGGTGAACGGTAAAAACGACTTTGTGACCCTGATCTTCCCCGACGGCAGCGAAGCGCTGATCGAAGGTCTTGCGATGGTACGGATTGAAGATATCAATACGAAGGATAAAAACGGGATAAATTACAGTAAAATGGAAATCTATTCGGGGAAAATCAAACTCCTCCCGAAAGATTCGCAGGTACATTACTTTGTCGTGAAAACCCAATCGGCCAATATGGAGGTGAAGAATAAGAGTCAGGTCGGCGCCGACGGGAAAATCCAGGCGCTCGAGACCGAGGCGGGGGTGAAGCCGCCGATCATCTTCCTGACCGCGGAAGTGAATGTCGGGGTCGACAAGGTGCTGAAGGCCGGCGAAGAAGGGGAAATCCTCCTCCAGATCGAGAACCGGGGTAAGGGCGACGCATCGGGGGTATGGATCGAGCTCCAGCCGATCTCCGGGACGAACGGTATCACGTTCACTCTCCCCGGCACGGTTGATATACCCGCGTCATCCAGCAAGACGGTTAGCGTGAAGATAGCCGCGTTGAAGACGGTGCTGAGCGGTTTCGCGCAGTTCCGTGTCACGGTTAAGGAACCGTTCTTCAAGAAGGACTCTGACCCCATCAATATCCAGATTGAGACCCAGGAATTCCTCTATCCGCAGTTTAATATTATCGACTGGGGCATCAACGACGACAAGGAAGGCGACAGCTACGGAAATAATAACCATAGCGCCGAAGAGGGCGAGAATGTCGAACTCGAGGTCATTATCGGGAATACGGGCGAGGGCAGGGCGATGGGAGTATTCCTGAACGCGACCATTATCGGGAATAACGGCGTCGTCTTAATCAGCGACCTCCCGTACTTCAACCTCGGCGATATCGCTCCCGGGGATTACCGGAAAGTGCTCATCCCGTTATCGATAGGGAAGAACCTCCAGCAGAAGGATGTCAAGATACAACTGGACATCAAGGAAACGAAGGGGAGTCTGTCGCTGACGGAGTTTATCGAATGCAAGATCGGGAAGCCCAAGGCCGCTTCGAAGAATATCGTAGTGGGGACGCCGGGTTCGCTCAACGCCAAGTCGGCCAAGGTGGATGTGGATATCAAGATACCCGCCGGTAAGACCCCGTATAAGAATCCCATCGCGGTGATTATCGGGAATAAGGACTATATTAACGATATCAAGAACGTCGATTTCGCGGTGCATGACGCGGAGACGGTGAAGAAATATTTTATCAAGACGTTCGGTATCCCAGAGAAGAATATCCTGTATAAGGAGAATGCCGACGGGGCGGTGTTTACCGATATTTTCGGCCAGAAGGACGGCGCGAAGAAAAGCCGTCTCTACCAGCTCACGGTGAAGCAGAAGCCTGACGCGGTGTATGTTTTCTACAGCGGGCACGGTATCCCCGGACTGAGCGATAAAAAGGGGTATTTTGCCCCGGTGAACGTCATTAAGGATAACGCGGAATCCACCGGATACTCGATGGACGTGTTTTACAATAATCTGAAAGAGCTCAAATCGCTGGGGGTGAAAAAGATCGTCGTCATCATCGACGCGTGTTTCTCGGGCGATTCGGATGTGGGGATGCTGATCGAGGACGTCTCGCCGATTTACGCGAAGGTGGATAACCAACTGGTGGCGGACGAGACGGGGATAGTTTTTACAGCGGCCAGCGGATCGGACTACGCGACATGGTTCCGTGAAAAGTTCCACGGCCTCTTTACCTATTACTTCCTCAAGGGCATCGGGGGCGACGCGGACAAGAACGCCGATAAGAAGGTGACTGTCGGCGAGATGCGGGATTATCTCCTTGCGACAGTGCCCGACGAGGCGATGTTCATCAAGGGGATCGCGCAGACCCCGCAGGTGCGCGGCGACGACGGCGAGGTGATTGTCACGCTGGAATAGGGGTTATTTATCCTTGGCGCGTTTCAACTGAAGGAGACGCACGAAGTGCGCGCGTTCCTCGTTGATGATCTCGTCGATAAAATTCTGCTCCGAGGAGTCCACGACAACGCGAACCTCGCTGTAAAAAAGGACGTGATCGAGTTCCAGACTCATCGCGAATTCAAAAACCCCTTCCATATCTTTCAGGCGGCGCAGTTTCTCATTGAGGATATCCTTCGAGAAAAGTTTTGTGCTGAAATAATAAAGCAGCGATTTCAGGTTGACGTCCAGAGAGGGAATCTCCGATTCCGCGCGGATTTCTGACAGACGCTGCGAGAATTTAATACGGTGTTTATCTTCTGAGTCCGCCAATATTTTGAAAAGATTCTTGATATCGGAGTCCTTTGCCATCATAGCGATTTTATCATAGAGGTCGCGCGTGGTTTTTTCCGATTCTACCGCAAAGCGGTAAACGTCCTGCGCGGAGATATTACTGATATTTCCAAAATCCATTATTACGTCCCAAATAAATATCTATCATATTATTGAATGGTGCATTAAAAGTCAAGCGTGGAATTGCTTGAAAAGTACAACTTTTAACGATATAATTGAAGCAGAACACGCGGAGAAGGTGTATGAAAATAAAAATCCCGGTTATCGGTATTTCGATATTATTATTCTGCGGGTGCTCGCTGATCCTCGAATCCCTCTTTGCGGGGGAATTGACCGTCTATATCCATGATCCCAGCGAATACAACCAGAAGACATCCTCCTTTTATCTCTCAGGTACGGTGTACACGAAGGAATCGGAGGTCGAAAGTATTTCCGTGCGTGTTTCGCCGGGCGATTATACAAACACGGTCAGCGCGAGCGAAGGTAGCTGGAGTATCTGGGTGGAATTGTCCGAAGGGGCGAATACGGTCTCCGTATGGGCGACCGGGACAAACGGCGATACCGGATCAAGCGCGACCAAGGATTATTTTGTCGATACCGTCAAACCCCTTATCACCTTTTCTTCAGGGTATATCGGAAAAACATACTTTTCCACAAGCCCCGTAACTTTTACCGGGACAATCTATGAGGCGAATGGCCTGGAGTTTTTTATCTACGAGTGCAGCGTAGGAATGTCGGGGAGCTTCCCGAAGGTTAACGGGAATTGGAGCGTGACAATTACTAACCTTCAGTTTAACACGAATTATATCTTTGAAATGATTGCCGAGGATTCTGTCGGCTGGAAGAATAAGACGAACTTTAAATTTTATGTGACGAATACGAATATCTAAGTGGGGCGGTAATTATTCCGCCCGAGGATACGCGCGACCCGCAACAGCAGGTCTTCCCGTTTGAACGGTTTGACCACATACCCCCCGATTCCAAGCTCGACGAGCGCCCGTACCGCGCGTTCGTCGGTAACGCTGGTCACCATAATCACCTTCACCTGCGGATTGACCTTCTTAAGCTCCGCCATTGTTTCGATCCCGTTCATCTCGGGCATCTCGACGTCGAGAAAAACAAAATCGGGTTTCTTTTCGAGAGAAGTATAAATTTCCAGACCGGAACGCCCGCTGTCCGCTTCCGCGACCATTTCGAAACCCTCGCCTCGCAGGATTTGTATGAGCAGCTTCCGCATCATCATCGAATCGTCAATCGTGATTGCGGTAAACGGGAAACCGTTGGTAGTGCGAATGCCTAAAGGGATTCGGTGTTCTTCAGGGGGATTCATAGCATCCTCGTAGGAAAGTATTTAAAATGGCGGCGCTCCAAAGAGCGCCGCCCGTATCATTACTTCTTTAATAACGCGATAATTTCCGGCGCTTTTCCTGCGCTTCCGAGAACATCTTTGTTCTTGCGCATATACATTTCTTTCAGCGCGTCGCGGGCGGGGCCGAGGTACTTACGGGGATCGAATTCCTCAGGCTTCGTCGCGAAAACCTCGCGTATTTTCGCGGTCATCACGAGACGCCCGTCGGAATCGATATTTACCTTACATACCGCGGACTTGGCGGCCTCGCGGATCTGATCCTCGGGGATACCGATCGCTTCCTGCATCTTTCCGCCGTACTTATTGATAGTCGCGACCGCGTCCTGCGGAACCGACGAAGACCCGTGCATCACGATCGGGAAACCGGGTAGACGCTTGACTATCTCGTTGAGGATATCCAAACGAATGAGGGGCTTGGTGCCCGGTTTGAATTTATACGCGCCGTGCGAGGTGCCGATAGCGATCGCAAGCGAATCGCATCCGGTCTTGGAGACAAAGTCCTCGACCTCTTCGGGACGGGTGTAAACATGCTCGGCGGCGGACACTTCGTCCTCGACGCCGGCAAGCACGCCGAGCTCGCCCTCGACCGTTACGTCGTGCTTATGAGCATATTCCACGACTTTCTTAGTCAGCGCGACATTATCTTCATAGGAAAGATGGGAGCCGTCGATCATCACCGACGAGAACCCTGTCTCGATACAGGATACGCAAAGTTCGTAAGTATCGCCGTGATCGAGATGGAGGCTGATAGGTATCTCGCCCAAACCCTTCTCTTTGGAGATTTCCCTCGCCATTTCAACCGCGCCCTGTCCCATCCAGCGAAGGAGGGTCTGGTTCGCGTACTTGCGGGCGCCCGACGATACCTGAAGGATAACGGGGGACTGGGTGTCCACACAGGCGGCGATAATCGCCTGAATCTGCTCCATATTATTAAAATTATAAGCCGGTACCGCGAAAGCGCTGTCGACCGCGCGGGTGAACATCGCGCGCGTATTGACGAATCCGAGTTCCTTATAACTGACTGCCATACTCTACTCCTTAATTTAATTCGATATATCCTAATTAGAACGACCCTAAAAGTCAATTTTAGACGGAATCGATTTATTTTGGCGGGTACTGATTTTGATTAAGCTATTGACATTTTAATTTTCTTGTAATACAATTTTACCGGGTTTGGCAGATTCGTTTTCGGAGGTAAAACATGAATCAGATGAGAGCCGCATTCGATATTCTCGCTATTCTGTCCGGGAATGACGACGACATCATTATTACCGACGTCAACCAGATTATGGACTTCCTGCAGGAGCATTTCGACGGGGAGCTAGACGAGGACGACGAGATGGAGAACCTGGGCGAGCTCTCGCAGAGTGAAATCGCGGAACGTTTTAAGAAAGCGGCGGATTCTTTTAAGGCCGAGAGTACCGATGAGGAAACCGAGGTTATGCTGGAATACATCCGTGAAAATATTGTGAACGATAACGATATCCCGGATTCGAAATATAATCTCATGCTGGAATTGAGCGCGGCGTGGGAGTTCGATATCGACGAGATTATCGAGGAACGTTTCAGCGAAATAGACGAATATGATGTCGAAAAGGATACCGAATGGGACGACGATTTTCTGGAAGAAGAGGACGATGACGACGACGACGACCTGTTCGAGGATGAAGACGATTTTGACGAAGATTTTGAAGAAGAGGAGATGGAAGAGGATTTCGACGACCGTTAATAAATAAAAATATTTCCGGAAAATTTCCGTTTTCGGGGCATCCTCCGGTAGTATATATAGGATGCTTTCATAGGGTTGGGAAATAACTGTAGATGATTTGGAGACGGGGCTGTCCGGTAAGGGCGGCCCCGTTCCTATTATTGGGAGAACGGTGCGGGACTACAGGGGGGCTTGATGACGCACTGTTTTTTGTCATTGCGAGGCGTCATGGTGAGCGCTTGCCTGCCTTCTACCTTCGGTAGAGGGTAGACAGGTCCCGCGTTCAGCGGGATATCGAACCATAGACGAAGCAATCAATTTTATTATTGGTTATTAAATAAAACTGACTGCTTCACCCCGCGCATCGAAAAAATATTGTAGCGCGGGGGCTCGCAGTGACAGAAAAGAATAAAAATCCGACTTCGTCATCACGCCCCATGCAGCCCGGTCTATTTTATATCTTTTAGCTATTGACTTTATTTGATTTCGTGTGTAAAATTGTAGATATCCTTTAGGAGGGAAAAAATGACTGGTATTCTTGCAATAGTACAGATTCTTATTCTCTTGGCCGGTGGAATCATTGCGGCAAAAGTGTTGCTTGCTAAAATACTCCCGCCGCTTGGCGACTTAATTGAAAAGATAACGCCTTATCAATCGTATATCGGTATAGCTATCGGAATTTGGGGAGCTGTCGATTTGATAGTATTTCTGCTTTTCCCCCATCCGGCTTTTTACTATTTACCGTTATCCAGGGTATTTTTTATACTCATCGGAGTTGTCGAGCTTTTATTAGGTGTTATTCTCGCGATGGATTTTTTAAAGGCGAGAAAAGAACTGAAAGCGGAGTCCGTTGAAAAACTGGAAAAAGCGCTCATTCCTTTCAGAACCCCGTTGGGAATTCTTTCCATCGTAGCCGGATTTTATTCATTGATTTTTAGAATTATTTGGGGTGTTTTTTAATCATACAATCGGTTCCCCGCCTGAAAAGGCGGGGATTTTTTTACCTACCCTTTGACTCCCGCCGTAATTTTTAGTATAATACTGTAGAGAGTTCCATCTTGGGGTGTGTTGATAAATCCGGTTTTTTCATTGCAAGTGGATTTGAAAAATCCGCGAAGCAATCTATTTTTAATAACTCAAAATGAGTTATAAAGAATACTTCTACCGCGCTTTAAAAATATTTGTAGCGCGGTATCGCAGTGACGCAAAATTCCTTCTTTGTCAACACGCCTCTTGGCGGTGATTTTAACTTGTCACTTTTTACTTTTCTACTTTTCACTTTAATAAGGAGAAAACTATGGCCGAAGCCACTTATCTGGTTACACTCGAACAGGCGGGATTCGATATTCTGTACGCGCTGATGGCGGCCGACGGGCATATCGACGACAGGGAGATCGACGTTATCAAGGAATTCCTGCATTCCGAACGCGTCAAGCATAGCGCGTTATTCAACTATGAGAAACCTTATTACGGCGAATGCAATTATCTCAAGGAACGGGATTACCTGAAGGAACTGGAACCGCGCTGGCTGAGACGGCGTTTCGAGAAGGCGGTGAAGGTATTGGGGGGATGGCTGGAGAGCGGGCCCGACGCGGAGGGATTCGAGAAGGACCTGGTCGAATTCTCGGTGAAGCTGATTCAGGCCGACGGGATAATCGCCCCGGAGGAAAAAGAGATGATCGAGTTTCTCGCGCGGGAATGGCGTCTGGACGCCGCCGAACTTCTTAAAATATCATAGCCTGAACTGTCCTACAATCTCAGAAAGTTCCCTGCCCTTCATTTCCAACTGCTCGGCGAGCACCGAAAGTTCTTCCGACGACTGGACGTTTTCCTCGCCGTTACGGACGATTTCCTGGATACTGTCCACAATCTGGTTCGCCCCCTTGGACTGCTCCTCGATCGCGGTGCGGATACTCATCGATATCGCGCTGAGTTTTTCGCTGTTACGGAAAACATCCTGCACCATATTTTCCTGATCGCCCGTGATGAGGGTGATTTCCTGAAACATCTTATTACTGCCCTCGATATTCTGTACGATAGTTTTTAACGATTCGCTGGCTTCGCGGTTCAGGAGTTCCGACTCCTGCCATTCCTTATGCCCCGCGTCGGATAGATTGACCGCCTCGTCGACGCTGGTTTTAATGGAGTAGATCAGCTTCTCGATATCCTGCACCGATACGGAGGTGCGTTCCGCGAGATTGCGGATTTCCGCGGCGACTATGGCGAATCCCTGCCCCATCGCGCCCGCGTGCGCTGCCTCGATAGCCGCGTTCATCGAGAGGATAGTCGTGCTCTCGGCGATCGCCTCGATCGATTCGAGGATTTCGTCGATATGGCGGGTCTGCTCGCCGGCGTTGCGGATTTTTTCGGACACCTCGCGGATATTTTCCATAATCTTCGCGGTGCGGTCGATGGAGATATTCACCTTATCGATTCCCTTCTCGGCGGATTCTATATTCTCCGACGCTTTCCGGTTGATATCCTTCGAGTTATTGATGATCGACCGGATCGCCTCGGAAAGCTGTTCGACCGCTCTATTCGTGCCGTCCATTATTTCAGTCTGGCTATTAACATCGGTCGTGATACTCTCCATCGTCATGGAGAACTCTTCCATCGCCGAGAGGATTTCCTCGGTATTCGACGACTGGTCGTTGACATTCTCGCTGACCGTATGGGAAGACCCGGCAACCGCCTGCGAAGTGTTATCGATTTCCCCGGAGATGAGCTTGATCTTGCTGAAATTTTCGTGCAGTTTACGGCTGAAAAGATTGACCCTATGGACAATATCACCGATCTCGTCGAAATGGGTCAGGATGACCCGTTTGGTCAGGTCGGCTTCCTTTCCGGCGGTGAGTTCGTCCAGTTTCTCGTTGAGGGTAGTAAGCTGTTTCCTGCTTTCGAGTGTGGAGATAAAATAAAGCCCGTAGCAGATAAGGAAAAAGATTAGGCTGATGATGCCGAGCCGCAGATAAACCGATTCGAGGGAATCGAAATAATCTTTGCGGAGGTAATTGACGAAAACGAAATAGGCGAGATGGGTCACCATAAAAAACAGGATGGCAAGCATGACTATGGAATTCTTGTTCCGGTAGAATAAATCGTTTTCGCCCGGGCGGATATCCGTCATATTCAGGAGCAGTTTATAATCGAACAGCAGGCGGTTGACGAGAAATATTGAATAGAGCGAGGCCATCAGTCCCGAGGCGTATTTGAGTATCAATCCCCAGAAAAACGGCAGCGGAGCCTTCCATCCTGAAATCGCGTAGAACACGATAACGCCGAGCGTCCAGAACACAACATTCACGACCATAAAAAACCATGGGACGTTCAGCGTGGATTTCCGCGCTTTCTCCTCATCGCTCCCGTCGAGAATGAACCTGAAGAGCGGTTTCAAAAAGCGGAGGATGACGAACACGAAGGCTATCGCGAACACGAGATATAAAGCGTAAGGGATAGGGGCTAAAGCCTTTAAAATCTGGGTATTTAATTCGTTGGGAACAGTCACATGATAGAACGCGGTAAACAGCTCGCCGAACGCGAGAAACGCCAGGGGTATCAGAATCAGGGATAGCGCCAGTTTCAGTTTTAACCACTGAATCGCGCTGAGAGTACGAGTAGCTTTGCTCATGTGACCGCCTTAATTTGCAATGCTATATTGTAATATCATTGCAGTATAATAATCAAGTTTTCATTATTAAAGCGCGGCCTCGCCCTGTTCGCCTGTTCGGATACGGATGACCTCCCCGATGGGATAGATAAATATTTTCCCGTCGCCGGCTTCGCCTGTATAACAGACCTCCTTGATCTTATCGACAATATTCGCAACCAGATTGTCAGCGGTGACCAGAACGATCATGAGTTTAGGAATCAGCTCGACTTCATACTCCCCGCCGCGGAATAATTCCTTGTGCCCGCGCTGCCGCCCGAATCCCCCGGCCTCGAGAATAGTCATCCCGTGCACCCCGAGCAGCGAAAGCGCTTCTTTTAACGCAGTCAGCCGCGACGGCCGGATAATCGCTTCGATTTTTATCATTGGTTTCCTCCTGACCTACTATAACAATATTCGTGCCAACCGGTAAAAATGATAGGATTGTTATGTTATTATATAACAAAGAGATAAGATGGTGATATAATCATAATGAATAGATATTATGCGATATATAGATTAATAATAGTGCATGTGGTTGGTATGTGATTATTTATTATGCCGCATCGGCTACAGGAGCCAGATCAGCAGATTCACCGCGATAACCAGCGTGACTAGAATAAATATGACGACAATGAGGTGGGTTTGCCCTTTCAGCTCGGAGAAAAGGTATTGCAGGAAATAACGCGTTCCCGCCTTCGCGATATATTTCCGTGAGCTTGGGGGTAATGAACGGAAAACCTTATAATAGGGGTTGACGATTTTATAGGACTGCGCGAACGTTATGATAAACATTCCCGCGAGGAGCGCCCAATAAAAGATGCGGTACGCGATGAAAAAGACGTCCCCCGCCATCAGATTACCTTGAAATAGAATTTCAAAAGCAGGGTGATTATCGCCGCGATAAGCGCACCCGACAGGCTGATAATCACGATAATCAGGTGTTTCTTGATATCCTTGTCCATCCTGCCCGGCGCCTGGTTCTTTCCCCCCACGAGGCCCATCAACTGGTCGTGGCGCAGGTCTTTCCGCAGTTCCGTGGTCTTCAGCGTATTTCTCACAATATCCGGGAGCGCCAGTTCCTTCTCGCGGCTCGACAGTTTCGATATAATCGCCCCGGCCACCATCCCGAGGATAGCCACATCGTCCACATATCCCAGCACGGGGATAACGTCCGGGATAAAATCGAGCGGAGAGATAAAATAGACCAGCGCGGCGACCGTGTAGATTTTACTGCCGACATCGCCGCCCTTGCCGAACAGGTAATCGATGAGGATTTTTACTTTATCGCCGGCCTGCTTGACGATTTCCCCGAGCTTGCCCGCCTGGTCCTTCACATGATCGAGGAAGTTTTTATCGTTTACTTTGATCTCCGCTTTCTCCTTATACTTGGAGTGCGCGAAACGCTCGAAGAGGCGGAGTTTCTTCTTTTTCTCTTTATCGTCGATAACTACGGCCTGCGCCGGTTCTTTCTTTTTCAATGGCTTCCTCTCTAATAGGTCAATGAATAAATGACTATATTGACGCCCATCCTGAACGCGGCTTCGCGCTTCCCGGGGGGATCGTTATGAACCTCGGGGTAGTCCCATCCGTCGGCGATATCGCTTTCATAGGCGTAAAATACCGCGAGCCGCCCGCCGACGAACAAACCCCATCCCTCGGGCGGGGCGCCGTCATGCTCGTGTATCTTCGGCAGGCCGTCCTTGAACTCGTAGAAGCAATGATAGACCGGGTGATCGAACGCCACCTTCTCGAACTTATACTCCGGGAAGACCTCCGCGATCACCTTGCGGAACGATTCGTCCAGCCCGTAGTCGTCGTTTACGAACAAGAAGCCTCCGTTCAGCACGAACTTCCTCAGGTTGGCCATCTCCTTCTCGTCCAATATCACCGGGACATGCCCGTTCAGGAAAAGGAATTGGTGCTCGAATATCCGTTCGTCGTCGAGGCCGAGCTCGACCGGTTCGGTCAGTGTATCGACAGTCGTCCGCCCGGCGAGTTCGTGCAGGAAATTCTTAACCCCGTCGAACGCGTTATACCAGTCCCCGGAGCGGTACTTCAGGATAACGAAGTCGAACGGCCATAGCAGTACGGGTAATAGAATGAATAGCGATAATAAAACTCGTTTCATGCGCGCTCCGGGAGTATTATAGCATGGTTTCCCCGTTTTTAAAAATATACGGTTTATAGTTGAAAGTCAAGCGGTTTTATTTTAAAGTATATCAGTTGACCGGAATGAT
>JABLXV010000036.1 GCA_013177895.1 Brevinematales bacterium
TCTGTCAGGGTCATTTGCCCTAAGAAAGCGGCCAACCTATAACCTATCTACTCCTTTTCTATCTCAATTTGATTATTCAGAATTAGAAAAGGATTTTCTCACCGGTCTTTTATCATATCATCTTTCTGGTAAGACCGTAAAGAAAGCGGTTTCGAAGAAAATGATGACCGGCGTATCCGGGAAAACATTCGCGCACGATCCCGCCAACTGCATAACCACGGGTATATTGATAGGCGACATCGGAATCAGTGTTTCCAGTTTCTCCCTCACTTCCTTATTATACACACACGGATTGTCAAAAATCCCCCCGCCGTTGATCACACGGATTGCAACCGTACCGATTCGTTCATTCTCATAGCCGGCGCTTTCCATGACCTGCCGGATTATATTGTCTCCTTCCCGAATACCGCGATAATTCTCGATCCTCCCGTTATATATGACTACGGCGTTTTTATCCGATAGGGAGAATTTTAAACTGTTCTTGCCCGGATTGAGGATTAATGTGTTCATATGATCTCCATTAGTTTTCGTTCTGCCGGTAAATTCGCGCCGTCTCACGGGCGATTTCCAATTCTTCGTTGGTCGCGATCACAAGAATTCTGACATTACTGTTTTCCGATGAAATATCCGCGGGAAGCTGAGTCAGCGAATAATTCTTTCTTTGATCTATTTCGACCCCGAAAACATCCATACCGTTGCACGCCGCCGCGCGGACTTCAGGGATCAATTCCCCGATCGTGTCGGTAAAGACAATCGCGTCGGTTTTCCCCGTTACCGCGAGATACGCCCCGAGGCTTTTCCTGATACGCCAGAGATAGACCTGAAGCGCAAGACGCTGTTTAATATCGCCGGAATCGTTCTTCAGATGATTGATTACGTCGCGAATATCGGAGGACTTCCCGGAGAGGCCGAAAACTCCGCTTTTCTTATTCAGGAGATCCTCCATTTCATTGAAATCCCCGTCGGATAAAGACGTCAATTTCAGCGCGAGCGCGGGGTCGATATCCCCTGAACGCGTGCTCATTACAAGCCCCGGGAGCGGGGAATAGCCCATCGTATTATCGACCGACTTCCCGTTCACTACCGCGCAAAGGCTCGCGCCGCCGCTTCCCAGGTGACAACAGACCGCGTTCAGTTCGTTCGTCTCTATCCCCATCATTTTCGACGCTTCGCGGACTATATAGCGGTAGCTTGTCCCATGGAAGCCGTACTTTTTAATATTCAGTTCCTTGACGATCTTCGCGGGTAACGCATATTTCGACGCATACCCGGGTATAGTCGAATGGAACGCGGTATCGAAGACCGCCACCTGTTTCAGTTCTGGGTAGTTTTTATAGCACGCCTCGATCAGATTGACTGCGGGCGGGTTATGCAGGGGCGCGAACTCCCCGGTTGCTTTGAGTTTTTCCACTGCGTTGGCATCCACGATGCAGTTTTCGGTGAACAGATCGCCGCCGTGTACGACTCGATGCCCGATGGCTTGAATCGTATTACCCGCATCCCGGTTGATGATCCTGAGAATTTCTTCGAAAGCCGATTGATGATCCCCCATATCGGTGAAAATCGTGTCTTCCCGCCCGTTCTCGCGGTGAATGACGCGGGACGCCTGCGCTGATTTCGAACCGATTCTCTGCGCCTCGCCCGAAAGGATTTCCCTTTCCGACGGCATTTCAATCAGCCTGTATTTGAGAGACGAACTCCCGCAGTTGAATACGAGAATATTCACGCCCCTTTCATTTATTTCCGTAACTTTCATTTGAGTATCCTATATTTCATCGATTGTCCATCCATAGACAGGGACGCCGATCATCCCGTGCGCCATCACCGCGTTCCCGTATACGGAATCAGCGAGTTTTTCAATTTCCACGCTTTCGTTTACTGCATGCGCCTCTTCTTCACTTCCCGGGCCGTACCCCATCACAGGAATATCGTACTCATTGAGATATACCCCGCCGGATGTCCCCATACCGGGCTTGTCTAACAGCCATTTTCCCCGTCTGACTATACTCCCGCCGGCGGTAATCGATTTGTATGCACGCTCTATCATCGGATGGAACGGATCGGTCATCCAGCCTGAAGAGGAGAATTGCACTTTCTCGGTACGTCCGGTATATAACGTTTGTTCCTCGCCTTTCAGGAAAATATTGACCGCGACAGACGCCGCGTTCTTAACCGCACTTGTCACACGTTTCCGTACCCAGCTTACCAGTTTTTTCGGGTTCTCATCCATCATCATCTTGCTTCTGAACCGGAGCGTCGTCCGTGAATCACCGTCGAGAATTTCCGATTCGTTTCTTTCATACGCGTACTGTTCCCACTCCCGTGCGGTAAATCCCTCGTTCATCTCATTAGCCACAGTCTGGACGGCATCGTCTAATTCGAAGACATTACTTCCCTCGAGCGTGATATCCATTTCGAGCCATCCGTCGTGTCCGTAATAAATCGCCTGTTCGGTAGGCTCGCCTAATATCGCGAAACCGGGCTGCATCTTCAATGAAGGCAAGGTTTCGGATAGAAGGAAGCGCGTGCCGAGACTTAGCCCGTTCTCTTCGGCGACCACCGCGGCAACAATCAGGTTCCCCTTCAGGGGCAGAAGGCTCCGTTTCAGTAACGCGCCGGCATAAACCTGCGCCGCAAGCCCGCCCTTACAGTCGCTCGCGCCGCGTCCGTATATCCGCCCGGCTTTTTCCATAGCCTGATAAGGGTCGTGATTCCATCCCTCCGCATCGCCGTCCGCAACCGTATCCATATGCGACGATAATAGAATAGAATTCTCTTTATCGGTGCCGTAGATTATACCTATCACGTTTCCGGCTCCATCGATAAAGACATTGTCATAGCCCAACAGCTTCATTTCGTTCTTCACAATTTCAGCCACATTTTCCTCATGCAGACTCGTGCTTTCTGTCGAAATCAGCCGTTTTGTAAAATCGATCAATTCCTTTTTAATCCCGTCGTTCTTTAAACGCAGCATCTGATACATATTTATCTCCTTTTTTATTCCGATTCCTTCATATATATAACAATATCCGTGCCAATAATCATTATTATTTACAGGATATATAGATATGCATTATTATATTATTTGACACCGTTTAAATATCGTTTCATAATGTAACTGTATTATTTCATTATGAAACGAGGTAATTATGAAGGCCGAAGACCTGAAATTAGAGGAGATCATCCAGATCACGGAAGGTAAGATCGATTTTCACGGACGGCGGGTAGTTATCCATTCGCTGAACGCCATGCTGCAACTGAGAAGAGACCTTTCCGGGAATATCGGTGAAGACCTCGCCCGTCGTTTTCTCACAAGGTTTGGATATTTTTCCGGGCAGGCGGATGCCGCCGCTATGATACGTCTGTTTAAATGGAACAATCACGAGGAACTTCTGCGTACCGGCCCGAAACTGCACGCCCTGATGGGGGTCGTCCAGCCAAAGATCGAACGGTTGGAGTTCGACCCTGAGACGAAATCCCTGAATATGGAAATCGTCTGGTACCATTCCGCGGAGGCGGAGGGCTATGTTCAGGAGATCGGGCCATCCGCCGATCCGGTCTGCTGGATTATGACCGGCTACATCAGCGGGCATGCGTCCTATTGCTTGGGTATTGACGTCTATTTTATCGAGGATCAATGCTTGGCGATCGGATCCCCGGTCTGTCATATCATAGGAAAAGACGCGGCATCGTGGGGGAATGAACTGGAACGGATCAAGCATTACTACCAGGCCGAGGATATCCATAAAAAAGTGCAAAACCTCAGCGCCGAACTGAAGAAGAAAACAATCGAACTCCAGAAACAGAAAGAAAAACTCGACCGTATCGAGAACCACGATAAGAATGTGTTTATCGAAGTTCGCAGTAAGTCGTTTCAAAAGGCGCTCGATAACGCGTACCGGGTCGCGAAGTTCGACAGTTCCGTACTGATCACCGGGGAGACCGGAACGGGAAAAGAAGTACTCGCCCGATATATCCACCGGAATTCCACCCGCGCCGCCGCGCCGTTTATCGCGATCAATTGCGCCGCGCTGCCTGAAACGCTTCTCGAAAGCGAATTATTCGGCCATAAGGCGGGGTCATTCACCGGCGCGGTCAAAAACCGTACCGGCTTATTCGAGGAGGCTAATAACGGCACTATCCTGCTGGACGAGATCGGCGATATCACCCCACGGATGCAGATGCGCCTATTACGGGTGCTGCAGGAACGGGAGATTATGCGGGTCGGGGAAAATACCACGAGGAAAATTAACGTGCGGGCGATCGCCGCGACAAACCGCGATCTTTCAAAGGATGTCGCGGACGGGAAATTCCGGGAAGACCTCTATTACCGGATACGCGTCGTCGAAATTGAACTACCCCCGTTACGCCAGCGAATGGAGGATATTATCCCCCTCGCACGGTTCTTTATCAAGAAACTGTCTAAGAGCCTAAATCTCCCGCGTCTTAAATTGGATTCCACCAGTCTGGATTACCTCCTCAATTACTCATGGCCGGGTAATGTCCGGGAGCTGGAAAATATCCTGGAAAGCGCCGCGATTATGGCAAACGATCAGGTGATTATGCCGGAAAATCTCCCGTTCACGGTACTTCATAGGTACTCGCCCGGTGAAACACCGCGTAATATCTTTACTACCACCCTCAAGAATATCGAGAATGAGCATATTATGAAAGTATTGGAACACTGCGGGGGAAATAAGGCAAAAACGGCGAAAATACTCGGGATCAGTACGACAACACTTTGGCGTCATATGAAGGAGATGAGTATCGGCGATAAAGAGTGATAGATTCCGCCTTATTAAAAATGACTATAATACTTTTATCACGGTCAGACAGATATCATCATTTACAGGTGCGTTCCCCCGGAATTTTTCAATCTCTTCCATAACAAATCCGCATATCGTAGACGATTCCATCGATTTCAGTTTACCGGCGTTCCTGTTGATGAAATCCATAAATGTTGTATAATGTACAACAATAATGCTACATCCATAAAATTAATTCTTAGGCAGTAGAAAAAGATGTGACGGAATTACTCCCCTGAACAATTGGAAAAGGGATATTGACACTGTGAATTATGAAAAGTCTTAGTATTCAAAATTAAATATTCGGAATTTACGAATTATCTTTTTCCTATGTCTCTATTAACTCACATAAATAAAACCCACAAGGATTCCTTGTAAGTTGGATATAGGAACTATTACATTTTTTGCAACAGTTCCTATATTAAAATTATACTTTATACTGACTTTTTATTTTTAGCTTTGCCCTATGATAGATTTCTTTTGCTAACGGCGGATACATAGCTTTATTGAAATCCGGATCACTCATAAAACGGGATACAAAATCATCATTTTCCGCCATTCGCTGAATCACTATCGCTTCAATTACGGCCTTAATTCCCAACATAAACTTTTCTAAAGAATTTGCCTTTGCAGTCTGAATAACTCTATCATCGTTCACAGCGGTTTCAGTAATTTGATCCAATAATAGTCTTTCTTCTTCGTTAAACTCAGTTCCAAGCTTATCGTTTAATAACTGGATAATTTCAGATAATGGCGTTTGTTCATCCTTTGATTTACTTGTCCCGACCGCCGTAGGACTTTTTACCCCGGGTGTTTCTCCATTAGATAAATCTATTTTTCCGGACATCGCCATCTCAACCCGGTAGTATTCCAACTCGACATCATCCTCGGGATGCGGATTCTCTCCATTTTCTTCTAGAAAGATTTTCTTCAAGAGTTTTTTGCAATAACAATACAATATTTCCCAATCGGTATCGAAATAAGGAATAACCTGACTAATAAACGCATAGTATTTTGTATAAGCGGTGATCTTTTCATAAAATAGTTTTCTGTGTTCTTCATCCAGCAAGTCAAACCGCTTTTTCGAAGGATCAATGAGCTTTTCCATTTCTGCATGGTCAGAGGGTTTCTGTAAATACTTCGGTAAATAGAATATTTTAGCAAGAGCCTCTACATCTTCCCATCGATAAACCTGCATCTCATCCATTTCATGTTTCAACTGTTCGAGCAGTAAAGGATCGGACGGCTCTTCCAGTGTCGTTACATCATAATAGGGTTTGAATGCTTGATAGATATCTTCAGTCGAATTTACAAAATCCAATACAAATGGGGGTTCCTTCCCCGAATAAATACGGTTCAAGCGGGATAATGTTTGTACAGCCTGGACATTATCTAGACGCTTATCCACGTACATGGCGCAGAGTAACGGCTGATCGAATCCGGTTTGGTACTTATTTGCAACGATCAATACCTGATAATCCGAGGATGCGAACCTATTCGGGAGTTGGAGTTCCGAAATGGGTTTTCCGGTAACAATATCCTTATTCATTTCAGGTTCGGTATAAGGTTTACCTGTTTCTTCATCTTTAACGGTTCCGCTGAATGCGACCAGAGTACGAATATCGGTATAATGATTTTCAGCGATATACTTATCAAAGGATAGTTTATACCTGACGGCATGGAGACGCGAGCCTGTGACCACCATCGCTTTAGCCCGGCCTTGGATTTTACTCCGGACATGATCGCGGAAATGCTCGATGATGATCTCAGTCTTCTGCTCGATGTTATGAGGATGAAGGACAAGAAACTTAGTCAATTTCTTCTCGGCCTTTTTCTTCGGCATCAAGGGATTATCTTCGATGGTTTTAATTATCTTGAAATAGGTATCATACGTCGTATAACGCTGGAGAACATCGAGGATAAATCCTTCCTCAATCGCCTGCCGCATCGAATAGGTATGAAATGCGGCGGGTTTTCCGTCCGCCCCTACCCGCCCGAAAATCTCCATCGTTTTACCCTTGGGGGTAGCGGTGAACGCGAAAAAGCTCATATTCTTCTGCTTCCCGCGTGTCTCAAGGACCCTGTTCAGGCCGTCTTCCCAATCGAATTCCGCTTCATCGGTCGATATGCCCGATCCGGCTCCGAGCAGTTTTTTCAGTTCCGCGGCGCTCTCGCCGGTCTGACTGGAATGAGCCTCGTCCACAATAACCGCATAATTACGGTTTGCGATCTTCTCCTGCCAGTCCTTTGCCATAGTAATCGCCCTATCATCGGGATTGTCGATGCTATCGGCGCCGGCAATATGCAGGAGACCATTTAATATAAAGGGGAATTTTTGCAGGGTGGTGATCACAATCTGCGTGCCGTCCACCAGGGCTTGCGCGAGCTGGCGCGAATCCTTCTCGACCGGTAGAACCACGCCCGATTTATGCTCGATTTGATAGATCGCGTCCTGAAGCTGTTTATCCAATATGCGCCGGTCGGTGATCACGATCACACAATCGAAGATTTTTTTATCGCCCTTGCTATGCAGGCTCGACAGGCGGTGGGACAGCCAGGAGATACTATTCGTCTTACCGCTTCCCGCCGAATGCTGAATAAGATAGTTATTCCCCGACCCTTCTCCCCGCGAGGTAAGGATCAGCTTACGGACGGAATCCAGTTGATGATAACGGGGGAAAATCATCGTTTCCTTCTCGACCTTTTTATGACCGCCCTTACCGTCGTCCACCTTCTCGGTCTTTTTTTCCAGGAATATGTAACTACCCGCGATATCCAAAAAGCTGTCGCGGGCGAGGACTTCCTCCCAGAAATACGCGGTGCGATGGCCGTCCGGGTTTAACGGGTTTCCCGCGCCGCACTCGATCGCGCCGGGGTTGCTCCCCCGGTTGAACGGGAGAAACCATGTGCTATCGCCGCTTAGCCTGGTCGCCATATAGACTTCGTCGGGATCCGCCGCGAAATGAACGGGGGCGCCCTTGACGAACTGGAACAGCGGCGCGCGGGGATCGCGCGACGATTTATACTGCGCGACCGCGTCCCGCCACGTCTGGCCGGTAAACGGGTTCTTCAGCTCCACGGTGGCCACGGGTATCCCGTTCAGCGATAGAACCATATCGACCGTACTCCCGTCCCACGGATGGCACGGCACCTGGCGGGTGACATGAAGGAGGTTTTTCCCATAGCTTTCGAGGGTTTCCGGTACGAGATCATTCGCGGGCCTGAAGTACGCCAGTTCGAAGGCTTTCCCGTAGAATTTGAAGCCGTGCCGGAGGATATGCATCGTTCCCTTCAGGGCGCGTTCCTTCACGAGCGCATCGATCAGCATAGCGGGCAGTTCAGCGCCGTGGAGATTCTCCATCTCCGCCCATAGCTTCGGCTGGGTGTCCCTGATAAACCCGACGGCGTATCCCGGGAAGAGGGCGTGTTCCTTATCCCATTCGTCCTTCGAGCCGCTTGCCCAACCCTTTGCCGTCATCGTTTCCTGGATATACGCTTCGAACGCTTTTTCTTTCCCCGCATCCATTTGTTTTCTCCTAAAAATTACAGATAAAATACAGATATTTTACAGATAAATACAGATAATTCATTTTCTCCCCCTACCCTCTCACGTCTATTTTCCCGGTGACCGCCGCGCCGGTCAGCGCCGAACGGTACTCCGCGAGTTTTCCGATCACCGTTTCCACCTTCCCCGACAGCGCGTCGATCTTCGCGGTCTCGCGGTCGAGGTATTCCGCGATTGCCTGCTGTTCTTTATAAGGTGGAACGGGAAAAAGGAAATTTTTAATTGATTCTAGGTCTAAACTATCAACAGTTGCGCCAGCTTTTCTCCATATTGTTAGAAGCTGTTTTTGATGTGCATGTATAAAACTTCCATAATATAATGGAGATAATTTAATTTTTGGAATTAAAGCTTTTATATCTTGATTAATTGCCATTTCTTTTGTAATTATGCAAGCAGGAATGGAATGCTGAAGAATCCCAGATCGTAAAACCATTAAAAGAGTATCTTTTGGAATAAGGTTTGTTGCACTTTCTTCAATTGCAATATTAGAAATATGATCTTCAGTATCTACGATATATTTACTTTTCATATCTTTTGATGATACCCAAGAAATTTCACCATCCCAGTAATCCGGGTTTTCTGTTGAGGGAGTACCTCCACTAATAAAATTGAAGATATAACGACCTTTCTTCACCTCCCACCCCTCGGGAACATCCCCCAGCCATTCCACCCCGCTGGGCTTCATTTTCGCATTGGGGTCGAGCCCCTTGGTGACCGCGCGCGAGATGAGGGCGGAACGGTTCTCCGCGAGGAGCGCGATCAGCTCGCGGTTTTTCGCGATCAGCGCGTCGATCTTCGCCGTCTCGCGGTCGAGGTACGAGGCGATGGCCTGTTGTTCCGCGAGCGGGGGAAGGGGGAATGGTAAATTTCCCATAAACTCCCAGTTAACACGAGGCATTTTTGCGCCATAAGTGGAACCGTCAATTATATCGATATAGGTTTTAGTTCGCAAGAGATAAGATGCATATTCGGGATAGAGATGTTTAAAAGGACGTAAAACAAATAAATCACCAATAGCTTCACCGAAACTTTTTGAAAGATAGACTTTAGCTAAATAAGGACGAAGTTTTCCAAAAAGAATATCCCCTTCTCTAAACGCGATACCTTCACCCTCATAAAAAGAATCTGTATCAATATAATTTCCTGTCCAGCTTTCTATATTCTCAAGCGCAAGAGTATTTTCGTTCGTTTCGGTCTTATAAGAATTTAATGAAAGACAGTATTTCAATCTTTGAATATCCCACTTCTCAGGAACATCGCCGAGCCACTCTGTGCCGGACGGCTTAACCTTCGGGTACGGCTTGCGGGTCATTTCACGCCCTCCCCGCTGCCGGTGACTTCAGCGAGAAGCGCGACGATCTCCGTTTCGAGCGCGCGGATTTCCGCTTCGATCGTCTCGAGCGGGCGGGGCGGCTCGTAAACATAGAAATGACGGTTGAACGGGAGCTCGTAGCCGACCTTTGTCTTATCCTCGTCGATCCACGCGTCGGGGACGTGGGGCAGGACCTCGCGCGCGAAGTATTCGGCGATGTCCTCCCTGAGCGGGACGTTCTCGGTATCGCGCAGGTCGGGATCGGGTTCCGGATCGCCGCGGGAGTCGCGGCAGATTTCGGCGGTCTCGTCCTTTTCCTTCAACGCGTCGTGGACCGCTTTCTTTTCGGCGGATGTGAGAAAAACCTCTTTCTTTTTAATATATTCTTCCAGCTCTTCGATAAAGACGGCGCGTTCCTTGTAGAGCTTTCTCCCTGTTTCTTTACCGAACTCGTCAAGCATAGTCAATATCTCAAGCCGGCGTTCTTCTCCCAACGGTTCTTCGGCGATCTCGCGGAAGGCTTTCTGGTATTGGAGACGCTTGATCCGTTCGGCGTCCGCGCGGAAGTTCAGCCGGAGCGGGCGTTCGACCGTGATCTTGGAATACCCGAAGTCGGCGTTATCGAATATCTTGGAAACCGTGATCCGCTTATCGGCTTCGCCGTTTTCGAGCGCGCGGATATCCGAAAGCATCCGGGTATCGTTATGGATGAAGTCGCCGTGGATGACGGTCAGCTTGTCGATCATTTCATTTTTCTCTATTATGGGATTGCCCTGGATGATCTCGTCATGCCCGATCTGGCGGCGCTTGTTCCCGAGGCTCTTCCGCATCTTCTCGTAAAACTCCCGCCCGTCGATCAACTGAACCTTCCCTTTGCGGTGTTCCTCTTTCCGGTTGGTGATAATCCAGATATAGGTCGAAATCCCGGTATTGTAGAAGAGCTGGTCGGGCATCGCGGCCACCGCTTCGAGCCAGTCGTTTTCGATAATCCACTTCCGTATCTCGGACTCCCCGCTTCCCGCGTCGCCGGTAAAGAGCGGCGAACCGTTAAAGACGATCCCTATCCTGCTCCCCCCTTTTTCGAGCGGCTGCATCTTGGAGATCATGTGCATGAGGAACAGAAGCGAACCGTCGTTGATACGCGGAAGCCCCGGCCCGAAACGCCCCTCGAAGCCGAGGGTTTTATGCTCGTCTTTGATCGTTTTTTCCTGCTGTTTCCACTCGACCCCGAACGGCGGATTAGCCAGCATATAATCGAATTTATCTTTCGGAAAACCGTCCTTCAGGAATGTGTCTCCTAATCGGATATTTTCCGATTCTTCTCCTTTAATCAGCATATCGGCTTTACAGATTGCATAAGCCTCGTCGTTTAAGTCCTGGCCGTAAAGGAAAGGTTTCGCGTCGGCGTTTAAAGTGCGGATATAACTTTCGGATACGGACAGCATCCCGCCGGTTCCGCACGCCGGATCGTAGATCGTCTTCACGACATGACTCTTGCTGAGATCGCCTTCGAACGCAAGAAGGAGATTGACCATCAGCTTGATGACTTCGCGCGGGGTAAAATGCTCCCCCGCTTCCTCGTTGGATAGTTCCGCCCCTATCCTGATCAGCTCCTCGAAGACATAACCCATCTGCACATTATCGATAGCTTCGGGCGATAGGTCTTTTATTGAAAACGCCTGGATTACTTTGTAAAGCAGGTTCTTTTCATTCATCTTATCGACCTGCACCCCGAAATCGAACCGCTCGAATATCTGCCGGACATTGGAAGAAAAGGCGTTGATATAACTATTCAGGTTGGGAGCAATTTGATTGGGATCGTTGAGAAGGTCGCGGAAGTTGAGTTTGGATACGTTATAGAACGAGACCCCGGTAATACTCCCCAATTGTGCAAGGATAATCGGTTCGGATTTCCCTTTTAACTTCTCGTACTCTTTTAATACTTCTTTCTTGGTAGATTCGAGTATGCAGTCAAACCGGCGTAACACGGTAAGCGGGAGAATTACCTTCCGGTACTCGTTACGCTTATAGGGTCCGCGCAGGAGATTGCAAATTTCCCAGATAAATTTCACCATTTCAGAATGTATAAGCGGAGACATTTTTAGCACTCCTGATATAAAAAGATGGTACTGCATTTGAATTATTGATGTATATTTTATATCTTATTACTCATTATAACAATAAATATTATGAATAGATCGTTTAGATAAAAATATGCTATATTTTTTTCCGGTTTGCATATTACCTCAAATCCTATGAACATTGATTGAAAATTCTTACAAACATTAAGCAATGTTATTGCTTACAAGTGCTATCATTATTTCATATTTACATATAGCATCTCTTTTATTTATATATAGTTATATATGCTATTATATATCGTTAACTAATGGCATATTGTTAAAAAACACCCAGAGAAATGATTAAATACTCCTGTATTTACCCTATTTAACCTGAAATATGCGAAATATTACTACAATAAATACTATTATTCAAATGTTTTTTTAACATCAATTGCTGCTCGATGTACAATTGTTCTTATAAATATTATAAGGAGTTTTCTATGGGAAATCAACTCAACGAAATGCAGGCGCGACTTGGCATCCTGACTAACACTGCAGAACGGGAATATAATTTCGCGGAAGAGGATGAGATTAACAAGCGGAACATCGATTCTCTCAATGATCGCCTTCAATCCCTAACCGACAAATTCAATAATATGGTATCGAAGTATAACGTACACGTTGAGAGCAACTCGGAGGATAAAAAGCAGGTCGTCGATTTTACAGAAGAAATGCAGAAAATTCTTAAACGACATGAGAATCGCTTTATTAAGATATTCTGTCTACCTTCGGTAGTAGGCAGGCTCTCGGGATTCTTTCTGGGTTTACAGCCTGCCTCCGCAAGGGAGAAACCGCCCAATAGACAGTCCGCACTCGAGGGCAGTAGAAGCAACAAAATCGCGGAATATTTGATGGATTTTCGATTCGATAGACTGTTAAATCTTGCAGGTGAAAAATTAACGATGTATGAACAGAGGCTATTCGCTCTTATTAATTGTTTTAATAGCTGCGATCAGCTCCTTCTCATTAAGAAACCCCATTTCAAGCAGGACAACCCCGAGTTTTTTCTGTTCCCCCGCGCTTTGTTTCGCCAATGCCTCATTTAACTGTTCCTCGGTAATCATCCCTTCCTGAATAAGATATTCTCCAAGTTTCATAAATACCCCGTAAAAGTATTTCCCCCTACACTATTAAGGATAGAATGAATCTGAAAAATGTCAATAGCAAAGGGGTAAAAAATCAAAAAAGGGGCTGTCATTTTCAGACAGCCCCAAAAATCTCCCCTCTGAAACTAGAAATCCTTGAAATCGTCCATCGGTATCTTGTCCTCCGGGCGGATGATATCCACTCCCTCGTCCTTGTGCGATAACTGGACTGCCTTCTTCGCCTCGGCGGGATTCTCGTCCCTCTTGTGCTCGATCAGGTGTATCTTATGCTCCTGATGCTTCGCCTTCTTCGCGCGCGCTTCCGCGGCAAGGGTTTGCGCCTGTCCCGCGCCACGGACGATCGCGTTCAGTTTTTCCACTACTTCGTTGAGTACCTCCGACTGGCTCAGAAGTTCCTCGCCCGCCGCCGCAGTCTCCTCCGATGTGGACGCCGTCTGCTGGACGACCGTGTTGATCTGGCTCACCGCCTTCGTCACCTGGTTCGCGCCCTTCAGCTGCTCCTGCGACGCTTTATTGATCTCGTCCATAATCGTCTTCACTTTCTCCATCAGTTCGCCCGACGCGTTCGCGTTCTCGAGCACCTTAGCGCCCATATCTTTTCCGGTCTTCACACTGTTGATCGCGTTCTCGATCAGTTGGGCGGTCTCCTTAGCGGCGTCCGCGCTCTTCTGCGCGAGACTCTTCACCTGGTCGGCCACCACCGCGAACCCTCGTCCGGCGTCCCCGGCGCGCGCCGCCTCGACCGCCGCGTTCAGCGCGAGGATGTTCGTCTGGAACGCGATATCGTCGATCACCTTGATCACCTTCGCGACCTTCTGGCTGTTCTGGTCGATCTCCTCGTGCGCTTCACTTAAATCCTGCATCAGTTTCACGCTGTCGGCGGCGCCTTTATACGCGCCCCCGATCATACCGCTTCCCTGCGTGATATTTTTAGTATTCGATTCGATGATGGACTGGAGCTCCTCGAGAGACGAGGTCATCTCCTCCACCGACGACGCGAGCTCCGACGCCCCGCTCGACAGTTCCTGGCTCGACGACGATACCTGGCCCGCCGCCGATTCGAGGCTTCCCGCCGAACTGAACAGGTCGCTCGTGATGACATTAACCGGTTTGGAGATGGACGATGAAAGAACGATGCCTAGTATCAGGGCGAGGATAAATCCCCCCGCCGCAGCCGAAATAATAACGATGTTCAATGTATCGGCTATTGAAATCGAATGATTCACTTCCTGCACCCCGTAATAATCCATTACATACTCAATGAGTTTATCTAACCGTGCGAGAGCTTCATTGAAAACTGTTTGAATATTTCCCTTCAATGCCGCTTCTGCCAACCGGATCGAGATTTCCTGCTTATCAATATTCTGGACATAATGAAGGTCATTCACCAGCGCGAAATATTCGTTATTTACAACGGCTTCTTCTTTCAATTTTTCCATAAACGAGTCAAAAAGCTGCTTTTCTTCTTCGGTATGCGCGAGAAGGATATAATTCGACAAAGCATAGTTATACGCCGTGCGGGCTATAGCGACATTCGTATATTGCCGTTTTATATCCTCATCGGAAATATACCCGGAAATCAGGGTACGAACCGCGACTTTGATTTCAAGCTGCCCTGTTTCGACTTGATAAAGATTTGCAATACTGGGAATACTCTTTTTCCCTAGACTAGCAATTTCATTCGATAAAGAAGAAATCCCAATCCATCCCAATGCTCCAACGCCACCTGTCAGGATTGCCACAACAATAAACCCGGTCATCAGTTTTGCCGTAAGGCTCATGTTCTTTAACATACAACGCTCCTTTAGGAAAAGTATCCCCTCTTTCCCTATGAGCTTGACACCCCGAACTTAAAGAAACATGTCTAAAATATTTTTATATCGCTTTCGCCTCCTGCACGTCCAAGTGCTTTTCGTTGAACTCACGGATTTCCACCACTTCGTCGGAACCGAGGATTTTGTCCATATTCAGCATCATAATCATATGCTCGCCCACCTTCGCGATCCCGTCGAGGTACTGGCTCTTCAGGCGGAGCCCGATATCGGGAGTTTTCTCGACATCCTCCTCCTTGATACTGACCACATCCTGAACCGCGTCCACCGACATCCCGAGGTTGAACACTTCCTTCGCGCCCATGATATCCACGATAATAAAAACGGTGCGGTCGGAATAATCCTGCTCCTGCATCCCGAACTTCGCCCTCATGTCGATGATCGGAATGATCTTCCCGCGAAGGTTAATCACCCCTTTCAGGAAATCGGACGCTTCGTGAATAGGCGTGATTTTCACGAAACGGATGACCTCGCGGATTTTCGAGATCGGCACACCGTAGTCCTCGTCATTGATGTTAAATACCAAGTACTTGGTCGCATTGTCAGCCATAAAAACCTCCTTGGCTTACTTCTTCAGGAACATCTCCACCACTTTGATGAACTTGTCCGCATCAAACGGTTTGATGATCCATCCGGTCGCCCCCTTGTTCTTCGCCTGTACCATTTTCTGTTTGTCCGATTCGGTAGTCAGCATCACAATCGGCGTGGCGGTATCGAGCTGGCGAATCTCGCCGATCAGCGTGATTCCGTCCATATTCGGCATATTGACATCGAGCACGTACAGCTCGATGGATTGATAGATACTTTTAATTTTATTCATCGCGTCCACGCCGTCCTCCGCCTCGAGAACGTCTTTATATCCGTAAAGATCGAGCGATTTCTTAACTACGCTCCTGACCACCCCTGAATCGTCTACGATTAAAATGGACATACCCGCTCCTTAATAGAGTTTATTCCTGACCGGCATCCTGTTTTAATTCCGCCATGCCTTTCTTGAGAAATTTATGATTATTGTTTTCTTCCTTATTTTTCGCCGCGTCGAGGAATCCCTCGATATCCACGACAAACCCGATCGCCCCGTCGCCGAAAATAGTGCCCCCGGAGAAAATCGATAGATGGCTCAGACTCTCCCCGAGATTCTTGATCACTATTTCCTGTTTCCCGATTATCCTATCCACTAATATACCATAATTTTTATTTTCATGCGAAATAATTACCGCTAAAATTTGTGAATTTACATCCTTTACTTCGTATTCCCGCGAGAAAATAGCGGTGGAGAAGATCAACGGGATATAGTTCCCGCGGTTATACAGCATTTTACTCCCGTCATCCATTTCCTTGACCTGATCGGCCTGCGGAACCAGTATCTCGTCGACCGAGTTGAACGGGAGCACATAATTGTTCTCCGCGATCTGAATGACAAACCCCTCGATGATCGCGAGCGTTAACGGGAGCCGGATGATAAAACGGGTATACTTGCCTAGTTCCGACGTGATCTCGACTTTCCCGTGTATCTCGTCGATATTCTTCCTGACAACGTCCAGTCCTACGCCGCGCCCGGAAACTTCGGTCACCTTCTTCGCGGTGGAAAATCCCGGCAGAAAGAGGAGATTATAGATTTCCTTGTCGGTCATCTCGCGGGATTGTTCCTCGGTGATCAGCCCGCGTTCGATACCCTTTCGCATAATGACATCCTTGTCGATCCCCGCGCCGTCGTCTTCTATAATAATCTGGATACCGTTACCGCGGTGTTCCGCCGATACGGAAATCCTGCCGACCTTATCTTTTCCGCGTCTCGTCCGCTCCTCGGGAGATTCGATACCGTGATCCACCGAGTTGCGTACCATATGTACGAGCGGGTCGTAGATCGCCTCGACCACATTCCTGTCGAGTTCCGTATCCTCGCCGTGGATATCCACTATCACGGTCTTATGAAGTTCGTTGGATGTATTCCTGATGACGACGCGCAGCTTGTTAAAAACTTCCGTAATCGGCACCATTCCCATAGATAGTACGATGTTCTTGATATTGGTCGTGATACCCTCGAGCTGGGAAATAATTTTTTCCACACCCGTCACGCTGTCGTCTCCCGAGGTGTCTCTGCGGGTCAGTTTCCTTTCGCTGTCGATCACCTGCCGGAGCATCGACTGGTTGATCACCAGTTCCCCGACTATATCGATTAACGTGTTCAGGCGCTCGTTGGATACCTTCACATAGCTGACTTTCTTGGTAACCGAGGTTTGTTTGCGGATGGCGTCCTGTACATCTTCGGCAGAGACCATCTTTTCACGCACAGCGATCGTCCCGAATTTATCGTCGGTCTCGGACTGTTTCTGGAGGATGGACAGGATTTCTTCCTTCGTCAGCTTTCCCTCTTCGGCTAGTATTTCGCCGATCTTCTTCGTCTCGTATTGGGAAAGGATTCGCCGGATCAGGTCGATGTAGGAGAAAATATCCACTTTCAGGAAACTTTCCCGCATTTTAATAATGTCGAAACTCAGGGTTTCCATGATGGAAACAAGGGTGCGGAGGAGATCGATCCCGTAGAAAATCACATCGATCAGATCGCGCGTAATCCGTATCTTCCCGTCGCGAATCAGTACGAGAAGGTTCTCCATCTGGTGGCCGATCTACTCGAAATTCTTCAGCCCGAGGAACGCCGAGGAACCTTTGATGGTATGAAATGCGCGGAATACTTTATTGATATTTTCCTGATTGGTCTCGTCGTACTCCAGTTCGACCAGCGTAAACTGAGCGACATCGAGATGCTCCTTGATCTCGTCGGCAAGCTGGGAGAGCATTTTCTTGTCGTCCACAATCCCGCTGAAGTAGGCCGGCCCGTAATGCTCCTCGAGGGATATATCGTCAACGACGTTATCTTTGACAACACCCTTTTCAGTACCGCCGGTTTTCTCCTGAGCGGCGACAGCCTTTTTCTTCTCGCGGTGCAGGAGTTCCTCGATTACGGGGGAAATCTTATCGATCAATACCGCCGCGTTTTCAGGCGCGATAACGTCGGTAAATACCCGTTCGAGTATCCCGTTAGCGGTATCGATGATTTCGAGGATTTCCTTTTCGCTGCCGATCTGCGACAGTTTCATTACCGTCCTGGCAAGCTGATTGACAAATTTCGCAATATCTTTGAATGTAGAATCCGATGATAGTTTGGTTTGGATGGTGAGGTAGGCTTCTTTTAATTCGAGAACGGTCATTAAATCGCCGCTTTCAAAACCAGAGAGGGTTTTCTTGATTCTATCAAGAATGGAAGACGTTTCCTGCTGATTCATGAAACACTCCGTTTCTGAAATATTAGGAAAACAATCCCCTTTCTCTCTGCAAAGCTCAATTTTGGTATAGATAATACATTATCTAATAAATCCCCGTGAGCTTTTATTTATTCTATATCGCTTCCAATACCACGTCAAGTTTTATTTCTGATTTATAATTATATTTTTCTTGACTAAAATCTCCCTCCTTTATATTATTAGCGATAACCGGTTGGGAAAGGGGATTTTTAAAGAGTCGAGAGCGAATTTTACAGGATGTAAGCGGATGAGCAAACGGTTTAATTATCCCAAAGAATTGAATGTACAATTCTTACTTTCCATATTTCTTTTCAGTTTTGTCTTTCTGGCCGGCGGCGGAGCTATTCTATATTTTATATGGTCCTCGCCCTCAACCAGTTCAGTTCCCGTAGCCTTATTCATACTATTTATTTCCGCCTCCGTAGTGTATCTGATTTTCGGTATCCTTCGTGACAGAAACGTCAACCGGAAATACCTGCTCGAATCCCGTAACCGGATGCTGACCTCGTTTTATACCGTCCACTCCGTGATGAACCTGATTATCAACCTGTTCATGCTCTTAGAAAAAGTCCGCCTGCCCGGTGAAGATTCTTTTGTCGACGTCAAGTTCGAGAAACTCAGATCGAACATCTATAAAATTAAAGAAACCCTGCTCTCATTCGCGGAATACGAGGAGATGCTGGCTCATCCCGAAACAGTCAACGAGGAACTGATTGAGAAAGGGCTGAAAGAGATTAACAGTACTTTTTACTCGATCAACGAAAACATCATTGCCGCTATGAATGATTTCGTGGAAGCCTTCTTCGGTAAACGCGAAAACATTAAGAAGAGTTCCTCCTCCATGGCGACACTGATCTATTTCCTCGCGAATATCATTCCCATTATCTCCGACCTGTCCTCCTCGTCGAACCGTTTTTCCCGCGAGGTCATCCTGCAGGTGATCGCACAATTCGAGGAGATCGCCAGTTTCAGCAACCGGATTACCGATGATATTCAGGTAACCATGTCCGACCTGATGAACGAGAATAACGAGGACAGTCTGGCGTTTATTATCAAGCGCGCCCATTCGGTCGTCGAGGATTTCGATACGTTCTATAAGAGTATGGATTCCCTCAAGGATGTATCCAACCACTTTGTCGATACGAGCGTGGACAAGTTAAAAAATATCTCCGATATCGCCAATTCCATCGAGGAGATCGCGGAGACTATCAAGGTGATTTCCCTAAATGTGAGTATCGAGGCGGCGAACACGGGAAATATCGGTAAGGGGTTCCAGGTATTGGCGCGCGACCTCCGGCAGTTCGCGCATACCACTATGCAATTCGCGCAGGATGTGAAAAACCGCGTGCAGGAAACCATGCTCACGACGGAGAACCTCAAGACCGGATACCTCCAGAATATGGAGTCGGTTTACCGTTACGGGGACGAGATCAAGCAGTCGATCGAGTCGTTCGAACGGATCATCATCAAATCGTTCGATAAGATCCGCGGGATAATCGATACCCTGCGCGGATTCTCCAGCCGGATCGATACGGGTATTAAGGATGTCGTGGGAAAGCTCCAGTATTACGATATTACCAGCCAGGAAGTGGAGCACCTCAGCCAGTTTATCGAGCAGATTTTCAAGATATCCAGCTCGCGTATCGACGAATTCCAGATCGACAAGATCCTCGGCAACGATTCCCGTCTGTCGATTAAAAAGGAGATCCTCGATACGGTCAATAATATTATCACCACCAAGAACGAACGTGAAATATACGATACCTATACGAAAATTTTCGGGATGCGTTCGGAAGAGATAAATATCGATAACAAGGTAGGTGATGATTTAGGTGTCAATCTATCCGATCAGACGGTTCCGGGCACTTCGAACGCCGACGATATCATTATTTTCTAATCACTTCATCCCGCCGGATACGCCCTCTATAGTACAGCTTATTTATAATATTCCTTGAGTATCTTCTTCGCCTCGGTAAATCCCAGATCGGCGGCCTTCTGGAAATATTTCCTCGCGTCCTCTATTTGCTGGGAATTGTAATAAACCTTCCCCAGATTGAAATAAGCCTTCGCGAAATTCGGATCCAGCCCGATCGTCTTATTAAAGTCCGCTATCGCCTCGGACTTTTTCTGTAACGCCAGATACGCGATTCCCCGGTTGAAGTAATAATCCGCGACCGATTTATTGATCGCGATGGCCTTCTGGTAATCGTCCAGCGCCGCGTCGAACTTCCCCAATTCGTAGTAAACGTTGCCGCGGTTATTATACGCCTCGGAGTAATTCGGGGCTAATTCTACCGCGATATTGTAATTCTGAAGCGCTTCGCCGTACTCCTTTTTCGACAGGTGCACATTCCCGACATTGAAATGCGCCTGCGGCAGCCCGGGCTTGATTTTCAGCGCGGCCTGGTAATCCTTCATCGCCTTATCGTTATCGCCCATCTTTTTATACGCGATTCCCCGGTTGATATAGGCGTTGATATAACGGTCGTCCAGCTTCAGGACACTCCCGTACTGCGAGATCGCCTCGGCGTAGTTCCCGATAATAAAGTAGGTATTCCCCAGATTGTAGTACGCCTCGAGATACTTCGGATCGATGGAGATCACCTTCAGGTAATCCCCGATCGCGAGATCGTACTTCCCGGTCAGCTTATACGCCACCCCGCGATAGAAATAAGCGTATGGATTTTCGGGGGTCTTCGCGATTACAAGCGAATAGTCCGAAATCGCATCGTCGTAACGGTTATCGATCAGGTTCAGGTTCGCGCGATAGAATACGGCGGTCACCATAGCGGGATTTTTCTGGTACGCGGCCGTATAATCCTTGATGGCGTTGGTAAAATCGCCCTTCTGCTCGAGAAGCACGCCCCGCATGAAGTAAGCGTCCGCCATATCGGGGTTCATTTCCAACGCGGCGGAATATTCGCCGATCGCTTCGCTCTCCTTTTTCTGCTTGACATAGATCGTCGCCATATCGTAATGCACCTGCGCGGTCTCCGCTCCCTTAGTGGGTTGCGCGGCCGAATTGGTAACCTTCACGGTAACCGTCAGGTTGGTCGCCGGTACCGGGACGTCCGTCACAACGGGAGTCTTTTCCTTATCGATCAGGTCGAGCACTTTCTTATAGTCGTCGAGCGCGAGCGAATTTTCCTCGAGCGCCGAATACGCTTTCGCGCGCTCCTGATACGCCTCCAGATAATCCGGGGCGATCTGTATCGCGCGGGTGTAATGCTCGATCGCCAAACGGTACTGCTCGGCCGTCATCAGCACCTTGCCGATCTTCACGTACTCCTTCGCCTCGAACGGGATAGCCGCGGCGTTCGTCTTGTTCTCCGGCGCGACAATGACCGGCTCCGTCGTCCCGTTATTCGTGATCTGCGAGATATTTCCCGTCGCGATATCCTTCGATTCGGATACGGCGTTCGTCTTTACCGATTCCTCCGCCGTCTCTAATTTGAACATTTCCACATAGGTCTTGATGATATAGGTAAACGCGTTGGTATAATTCGGATAGAGGTCGGTGGCATGATAGAAATCGGCGAGCGCCGGGTCGTACTTTTTCCACCCGAAATAGACCAGCCCGCGGTTGAAGTACGGGAGCGCGAAATTTTTATCGGCGCCGATTGCCTGATTATAGTACTGCATCGCGTCGTTGGTCAATCCCAGCTTGACGGATGCGTTGCCCATATTATTATACGCGTAGGCGAACTTCGGATTGAGCTTGACCGCCGTCTTATAGTATTGAATTGCATCGCCGAACTTTCCGCCCGCGAGGTAGATATTCCCGATATTATAGTAGGGAGCGGGGATGCCGCCGTCGAGCCGGATAACAGCCATATAATCGTCCAACGCCTTGAGGGTGTCGCCGGATTTTTTATAGGCTATCGCGCGTTCAAAGTACAGGGACGCGTTCTCAGGGTTTTGCGCGATCGCGGCGGATAATTCGTCGATCTTACCGCCCGTCTGCTGAGCCAATAGGAAAATAGCGGGCATACAGAGAAAGAAGATTAGGAATTTAAAGAATCTGGCGGCTTTCATTTATTTCCCCCGCAACATTATACCATGTTTCTGCGTTTATTAAAAATATCCGCTCAATGTGGCTTGATGACTAAGCGGCAATTCTTACCATTTTCCGTCACTGCGAGTCCCCAAAGGGGGCGAAGCTGTCTACTAAGAATATACAGTATAATTAAATAGATTGCTCATCGCAATGACAAAAAACATTTCGTCAATATGCTCAATGCCCGTCGTCTTTTTTTAACCGCTGGTTCTTATACCATTCGATTGTCTTTCCCACTGCGGTATCGATGTCCGTCCGGGGCTTCCACCCCAGTATCCTTCGCGCCTTATCGATTGAAAAATGGTAATTCGTGCTGACCTGCTGGGTACGGTAACGTGTTAACGGGGGAGCTTCCCGCGAATTGAATATCTTATAGAAGGACTCCATCGACGTGCCGATAAAACGCGCGAGCCACCCGGGCACCGAAAGCCAGTGGGGTTTGACATCCAGCGCGGCGCACAGCTTTTCGGTCCACTCCCGCCATGTAATCCTCAGCCCGTCGGAGATAATAAACACCTCGCCGACCGCCTCGTCCTTCTCCATCGCGGCGATAATCGCGTCTACCAGATTCCCGACATAGACCGGGCATGTCAGCCTGCGTCCGCTGTCGACAAACGGGATGTTGCGGGAGTGCAGCGCCTCGGCCATCTTCAGGATAGTCACCGTATCGTTCTCGCCGTACACGTTCGCCGGGCGGATAACGCTCACCGGGAAGGAATGCTCCCGGTACGCATTGAGGACGCACTTCTCGCCCTCGTACTTGGTCACACAGTACGGGAAATCGGTAGGGAAGAACGGGCCTTCCTCGTCGGTATCGACATGGTTTCCGAAGCCGTGCACCGCGACCGAACTGATGTGCACGAATTTTTTGATACCCGCGCGCATCGATTCTTCCAGCATATTCCTGACGCCCGTGATATTCGGGACGACGAATTCATCGTACCCGCCCCAGTCGGACGCCTTCCCCAGCACGTCGATGACATAATCGGCGCGTTTCAGCGCGGCGCGGATGCATTCCGTATCGGTGACCTGACAGACCACGCGTTCCGCGCCCATCGTATCGAGTATCTCCCGGTTATGGTCGCCCCGCACGAGCGCGAGCACCCGGTAACCCCGTTCGATCAGGCTCCGGCACAGGTTCGTGCCGACAAATCCGCTGGCTCCGGTCACCAGCACTGTCTTATTCATGCTCCGGTTCTCCCTGTTCTTTTATAACTTTCGTCCCTTTCATCATCTCTATCAATTTGTTTTTCAGGTCGCCGGTATATTGCCCCTCTTTCGCCGAAACAAAAATTGCTCCGGGATACCGCAGGCGGATATCCACGAGTATTTCGCGCGGCAGGAGGTCGATTTTATTCAGGCATAAAAGCGTGGGCTTATGATCCGCGCCTATTTCTTTCAGGGTCTGGTTGACCGAACGGATATGCTCGGCGAGCGCCGGGTCGGACACATCGGCGACATGCAGCAGCATGTCCGCGTAACGCGCGTCGGCGAGGGTGGATTTGAACGATTCGATCAACCCGACCGGGATATCGCGGATAAATCCGACGGTATCGGACATAAGCGCAATACTCCCGTCGCCCAGCCACACCCTGCGGGTAGTCGTATCCAATGTGGAGAAAAGTTTATCCTCGGCCAGCACGTCCGACTTAGAGATTTTATTCAGGAGGGTGGACTTGCCGGAGTTGGTATACCCGATGATGGAGACCTTGAATTCGCCCATCCGTTTTTTACGCTGGGTATCTTTCTCCCGTTCTATTTCTATCAGTTTGGTCTCGATAATATGAATCTTCTTGCGAAGGATACGGCGGTCGACTTCGAGCTTCTGTTCGCCGGGGCCCCTGAGGCCGATACCCCCGTCGGTACGCGAAAGGTTCTGGTAATGCCCGACCAGCCGCGGGAGCTGGTACTTCAACTGCGCGAGCTCGACCTGCATCTTCGCGGCGCGCGTGCGGGCATGGATCGCGAAAATATCCAGTATCAGTTCCGTCCGCGTCAGCACGCGACATTCCAGCTCTTTCTCGATATTCCGCACCTGCGCGGGGGAAAGCTCGTGATTGAACACGACCAGATCGACCTTCTCGTCGGCGTAAAACTCGCGTATTTCCTCGATCTTGCCTTTCCCGATATAGAAACGCCCGTCGATCGCGCTTTTAGCCTGTATCAGGATATCCACCACTTCCGCGCCCGCGGTATCCGCGAGACGTTTCAGTTCGAGCATCGATTCCTGTATATCGTTAAAATTATCCTGCGGGAGCTTCAAGCCCACCAATACCGCTTTTTCGTTCATAAATTCTACTGTTTGAGGAGAACCGTCAATTCCTGAACGCCCTGGAGGATCTTCATTCCCTTCTCCAGAGATTGCAGGAATTTCACGTTCCTGAACCCGCCGATGGAACGGATGTTCCTGATATACTTCGGGGGCTTCGAGTCTATGTCTTTATATACTTTAGAAATAATCGTGTGTATGGATGAAAAATGACGGTTGAATTCCTCGAACAGGTCGCGCGCTTTCCCGTTAATAGTCACTATATGCTTCTCGACGATTTTCCGGTTTTCCGGCATCACACTATCCTTGCGGGCAAGCAGTCCCAGAAGCCGTTTTCCCTCAGTTCCTTCGGGAGACACATCGTCGGCAAATAATTGGAACCGTTCCACGAACTTATCCATCGCGTAGAACGTATCCGACGTCAGCTTATGAAAGTTCTTTTCCGAGTATACCCCGTTCAGAAGCAGGATATTGATGGTATTCTTCAGGAACTCGTTATAGTAACGTTCGAGGAACTGCATGATGGTCGCGATATGGAACGTAAAGAAAAACCCGGTGAACCCGATCTTTTCGATCTCGTCGGATAATTCGATATTATAGATACCCACCCACTTCATCTGGCCGAATAACTGGTGGGAAAGATTTTCCAGCGTGCGCTTCTTTCGAGAGCGGATGACGTTCTTCGATACGACCTTGATGCGCTTTTCGAACGTCTCCACATATACCTTGAACAGGTCGTGACGGGTATGCACGAACGAAGGCGCGTAAAGCGGGTCGACCTTGATCATCTGGATCAGCAGGGTCAGACTCTTGGTATAAAGGAGCTCCTTGAGTATCTCGAAGAGTATTAGAAGTTCGCTCTCCAGCTTCTCCGGGGTAATCCCGTCCGCCAATCCCTGTATCGCGGTCGTCTTCGGGGCGATATTCGCCATCGGGTCGGCGCTCCCGGAATCCGGGGTATCCATCCCCATATTCTCGAACTCCTTGGATACCGCGAGGAGTTTCTTGAAGATGAATATATTATCGATATTCAAATCGATCTGGAGTATCGCTTCTTCGAGCTTCTCCAGATGGCCGAGGATTCCCTCTCCGGGAATATCGATAAAATTCGGGGTGACCCCGGGATGGAACGTGGGGTCGAACCGCTTGAAAAGGGCGTAAAAATCGTAATCGCACAGGTTGCGGAAGTATGACAGGTTGGTATATATCTCGTTTACTTTCTCGACCAGGGTTTTATCGATGGAATAGACGAAAGTATAGAAACTTTTCTCCACAGTTTCGACCGCGGTACGTGGGTCTTCGAACTGGCTGACCACCATCTCTATCCCGGACGGGGAAAAGTTACTGTCCACCTCGTCGGTGTTAAGATTCGCGAGCCGTTCGAATAAGGACTCCGCCACAGCCTTGGAAACACCCGGGTTATCCCAGAATTTTTTATTATTCAGGGTCAGATCCATCATGCGCTTAATCCATACGACTTTTAAGTAGAGGTCGTGGAGTTTATGCGCGAAAAACTTGCTGATACGGCGGGTTTGCAGAAGGTATATAGGGGGTTTGATTCGCGCGATATCCTTCTCGATATTCCGGATGACTTTTTTTTTCTTGAATTGCTCGGCGTTCGAAAAACCGAAAATGGTGAGAAAAAACAGCATGACTTTTTCCAGGAACGTCAGTTCGACGTCCAACGGGGCATGCTCTTTCTTGCGCCGCTTGGGCATATCCTGCGGTGAGGTTTGTTTAACGGGCTCCATATCCTGCTTGACCCGCGCCAAATCATCGGATAATTTCTGCTTATCGCTCGCATTCATTTCAAGTATTTTCGGGTCGAGTACGTTGTTATCGAATGCCCCGATCTTTTTGGCGTCTTTTATGGAATCCTTTTCATAGCTCATACAGGTTGCTGCTGCACCTCCGGTATGGGTGTTTTAAGCCGGTAATGCGCAATCCCGTTTTCATCCTTCTTCTGGAAAACTATCTCATCATGCGAAAACTTCCGCTGATGGTGATAGGTGTCCGATGCGTAAATCTCGTCGCAGAGTATATTGACCGAAAATATCTTATATTCGAACTGTTCGTCGCGGACAAACGACCCTACCTCGGGGAAATGCTTCCGTTCCTCGATATAGAAATCGTTCTCATAAGCGAGACAGCACATCAGCCGCCCGCATAATCCGGTCAATTTGCTGGAATTGACCACAAACCCCTGATCCTTAGCCATTTTCAGGAATATGGAGTTCATGTGACAGTTGGAACGGATACAGCAGGTGCATTCCCCGCATACGCCGTAACCGCCCTGAATCTTGGCCGCATCGCGCACGCCTATCTGGCGCATCTCGATACGGGTCCGAAAGATCGACGCGAGTTTCTTGACGAGCTGGCGGAAGTCGATGCGGTTATCGGCGGTAAAGTTAAAGATGATCTTTTTCTTCTGGAGCAGGAAGTGCACGTTGATCAGCTTCATCGGCAGGTTTAACAGCTCGATTTCCTTCTTAGCGGATTCGTAAGCCTTGATCTCTTCTTTCGAGAATCTTTCCCGTTCCTTAATCTCCTCGTCGGTCGCCGCGCGGAGAATCTTATTGGTTTCGATCTCGATCGGCACATGCTCCTGCTTGTCCTCGAGTATGGACGCGTCGTCGATCACGATATCGTCGATATCCGAATTACTGGCCTGCTCGGAGTGATTCCGCTTCACGGGGCCCGCAGCGTTCGGATCGAGCGACTTCACGCCGGACATCGAGTATCCCACATCCTCGCCGAACTTTGAGCTGACTACGAAATAATGCCCGGGCTGAACGTCTATTCCTTCCGGGACTATATATGGAAGAACCATACTATCGAAGAATGTCTTCAGATATGCAACTTGGTACAAGAATTTCTCCTTATAAAAAACTTTCAAAAGCACACTGCATAAATTATAATATAAGTCAGCGGAAAGTCAAGCGGGCATTATAGTAAAATCATGGATAATTCTATAAGTTATCGCTTTTCTCCTACGGAATTAATCATCGGAATCAATATCGGCTTTCTTCGGGTTTTTTCCAGAAAAGTAACAGAAAATCCCGGCCCGGTTGTTTCATTAATGCCGGCGGAAAACCGGCAAGCAAAAAACGGAGGATTTTATGAAAAATTGGATCGCAGTCAGCGCGATAGTCATGTTATTCGGAGCAGCGGGATTTGCTCAGATGACCGACGAGCAGCATCTGGAAAAACTTATGGAAGAAGCTAAGCAGAATATGGATAAGAAACAGGGACAGACCAATTCCCAGCAAACCGTCCCGCCGGCCGTTCAGGGAGACGGCGCAAGCAGCGTGAAAACACAGAAAACCATCACCGTCATTACGGTAATCACGCAAACCAGCGTTGTGGAAGAGGAAGTCCAGAATAAGCCCGCCCCTAAAGAACAGGCGCCGCTGGTTAATATCCAGGGGCCGAATGTTCAGGTAAATATCCCTGAGATAAAAATTCCCCAGCCGCAGGTCAACGTAACGGTGAATAATCCCGCGCCGGAACCTTCGGTGTTCGGACCCCGCCCGATAGGGCTCGGCACGTTTATTATCGCCGAAGCGTTGGGCGTATGCGTCCCCGGTTTCGGGCTCGCGCACTTCACCCTCGGCGATACCACCGGCGGTATGGTATGTCTCGCGTTCACCGGCGTATCGGTACTGTCGTATATAGGCGCGGAAATCGCGGTCGAAACCCGCGCTCTCGATAACCCTACGGCATACTCCGCATGGCATTGGGGCAGTATCGCCCTGTTCGCCGCCGGGTATCTGATCGATATCATCGGTGCGCCCGTTTACTACTCCAGCTATAACGGCAAGGTCGCGGCTTTTGTAAAACCGCTCGATGTAGCGTCGATTTCCTATGACGCGACTCACAACGACCTTTCGATGAACGCCATCAGCTTCGGGCTGGAATTTTAACAGGAGGAAAACAATGAAGAACGCTATCATAAAACTTTCACTTTTCGCGGCTTTGGCCGTAGTTTTTACCGCCTGCGACTTCTGGGCGCCCGGTATACGGATTTATGAGGTAAAGAATTACCAGTTCTCGACGAACAACAACCAGACCTTTTCCCTCTCGATCGAGTCGGGTTCGATCACTTTCCTGAACTCTGACGACCCGTATATTAAAGTCGTGATGACGAATTTTGTGGACGCCGGCGGGTATACCTACGGCAAGCAGCTTCTCGAGGATAACGATTTGTTCTCGATCAGCTCGAACAACCAGAGTATCATAATCACCCAGAATAAGACCATCACCGTAGATAACTGGAACGTGTACGGGGTCGGGACTGAAATACTGGTTTATGTTCCGATAGGTGTCACTTTCCTGACCCAGAAAATCAACTCCGAAACCGCGGCGGTATTTTACACACTGATTAACACCGCGCCTTATATCGAAATCAATACGACCACCGGCGCGGTAGAGCTCAGTTATCTCGACGCGGGCACTGTGAAGATCAACACGACGACCGGCGCGGTGAACTTCTTCAGCATCGATTGTAACTCCTTATCGATCATCACCGTTACGGGAAGTATCGACGAGATGGGCGACGCGATCAATTCTCCTTCGGTCTACCTGGAAGTGACCACCGGGAACATCAACGTACATGCCGTTAACGTAAACAGTCTGACCGCCAAGACCACCACGGGGAACATCACCGTCGATTTCGTATCGTTCCTGATGAGCGGCAGTCATGCGTCATTGACCGGGACCACCGGTAATATCGACGCGATATTCTCATCCGGGGCGACCTCGGCATTGAAGGTCGACGCGGCTGTTATCACCGGGGCAGTGCACTCGGATATAACTTTCGCTTCGTTAATAAAAGATACCCATAACATCGGCGCTGAGTATATCGCCCAGAACGGCGGCGGGACGAATCCCGTGACCATGCGGATGACCACCGGAGCTATCAATATCGATAACGAATAACCGATTGAACATACAAAAAGCCCCGCTTGATGCGGGGCTTTTTTATTGGTAAGATGAACTATTTTAACTTCTTCGCGCTGTCGATAATCTTGTTGACTTGGTTCTTGAATTTCTTCATATCGCTCTCGAGTACGTCGACAGTCAGTGTGCTGAGCTGTTTACCGGTTTCGAACGCGCCGCAGTAAACATAAGCCTTACCGTATTCAGCGTCGTCATAAGAACCGGAAATAGCGTAAACCTGCATCCCGTTGATGGTTTCTTCAAACTGTTCTGTAATATCAAGAGGCTTGTCACCCAAAATTTTACCGAGACGGGTTTCAAGATACTCATACTCTTCTTCAGCGGTATATTCGCCGAAACTACCCTTGTCATAATACTCAAGATAAATAATGACTTCACTGTTGGGGGATTTTACCTCGAGATAGCTCTCGTCGCCCTTTACTTCTTCGGTGGTCCAACCGCTGGGAATATCGATAGACATATTCGCCGGCTTATACGAATAAACCTTCGCCTGAGCCGCGACTGCAACTGCCGCTACCATGAACAGTACACCCAAAATTCTTTTCATATTCTCCTCCTATAGGAAAATGTTATTTTAAGAATATTTGAACCTGTCAATATCGTATCACAATGAATAAAAAAATACAAGGTGTAACTGTAAAATATTTTTCACAAAAAAGGCCCCGCTAAAGCGGGGCCGATTTAGTCAATAGGGGCAAAAATACGTTTTTCGTTTCCTCTTATTGATGATTCTTAATGTAGGATACAGCATCGCCGACAGTGCGAAGTTTCTGTGCTTCCTCATCAGGAATGTCGATACCGAATTCTTCTTCCAGAGCCATAATCAGATCAACGATATCAAGAGAATCCGCTCCAAGGTCTTCGATAAATGCGGCCGGCTCGTTCACAGCAGACGCTTCAACACCGAGCTTGTCCACAATAATTTCTTTCACCTTATCGATAATATCAGCCATATGAAGAACCTCCTTTTTGTTTCCTCATCATAATAAATTATATTACTAAATTTTAAGTCTCATAAAAAATTCTGTCAAGAAATCACCTTTTCATTTTTTGTTCCGATATTCTTTACAGGATAATCTCATGACATGGAGGAGAAAATGAAGCATATTTTTACCGGGGCGTCCGTTTTAGCCCTAGTATTTACCGGATTACTGAATTTATACGCCGTAGACGATTTTATTATAGACGAACCCAACTATGTCGACCCGTCGGCCTCTTCCGCGCCGTCTCAATCAGCGGAAACCACTCCGGCAGTCTCCCGTATCCCGTTCATAGGCTCCGTGCCTACCACCGATAACCTGATGCGCGGCGATTTCCTGTCGCAGTTCTCGATGTACGATAACGGGGGAGTGAATATCCGCCTCTTAGTGGGCATTTTCGGCATGCTATCCATCGGCGTATCGGAGAATTTCGACGGACTGATCGGCGCCGACAGGATCACGGTAAATATCCCTGTCGCGTATATCAAGTTCAGCCTGTACGAACAGTCGCAGTGGATGAATTTCTCGATGGGGTTCGACCATTTCGCCTACGGGCATAACGGCGCTTACTTCGACCCCAACGGGATATCGTCGTCTATTTACGGATTCTACGCCAATATCGGCCAGAACTATTATGTCTTCGGCGAGAAAAATATCTTCACATTCGGCATACGTATCCCGTTACTCCCCGAGGGGATGCGTGCGATGACGAATTCGACCTTCTTTTTCGGCGCGACATTGAATACCCGTTATCTCCATTTCGGGGTCACGATAGAAAATATCTACGCCGATTTTACGCGCGTCGACCGTATACTGCCCTCTTTTATCATCGCGTTCGTTCCCATCCCAAGTTTTCAGCTCGGTTTTACTTTACAATATGAGTTTTTCAGTTTATCCTTTAATAGGGTGCTTTCATTAGGATACACCGCGAAGTTCTAACAGGATAAACTCTATGTGGTACAGGATCATCGAGGGAATCAAGCTGCTCTTTCTCACATTCGCATCGTTGTTCTTCGTGCGTTCGATTCTCAGCTTCGAGACGCGCGCCGACCTTATTTTCGCTATCGATATAGCGTTCTACACCACCGTCATCGCGATTCTGTTCCATATCCTCGCATTAGCGCGCAAGGACACCCATCATGTCTCCGCATCCGCTATGGCAAATCTCGTATGGTTCGGCTTCCTGAAATTTATCATTCCGATCAATATCTTTTTATCCGGCGACCAGCTCCTTTACCATTCCGATTTCCTGATTATCCTATCGCTCGTCTCGATATTTTTCCTCTTAGGGTACTTTTTCTCGACCTTCACGATTATTTTCCCCCGGAAGAACACCCCGAAGATCGGCTCGTTCACCCTGATCGCCTTATCGTTCGCGTCCATCATCATGGTCGGGACAATGCTGCTCTATCTGCCGGTTTCCCGTTCCCAGCCGGATGTCCCGTTATCGCTCCTCGACGCCGTATTCACCGCGACCTCGGCGGTATGCGTCACCGGGCTGACAATCGTCGATACCGGGACATTCTTCTCCCGTTTCGGCCAGACGGTTATTCTCGCGATGATACAGATCGGCGCGCTGGGAATTATGACGTTCGCGGGATTTTTCTGGACCGTGATCGGCGAAAAGATGAGCCTGTATAACCGTTTCACCACTCAGAACGCGGTCAACGAACTGAACGCGAAAAGCACGGGGCGCTTCCTCTATTCTATTATCCTCACCACGTTTATCATAGAGCTCATCGGAGCGGGGCTATTGTTCATCCGCTTCTCATCCGCCATGCCCCTCGGCGACGCGATTTACTCGTCGGTATTCCATTCCGTCTCGGCGTTCTACAACGCGGGATTCTCGCTGTTTCCAGACAGTTTAATGAAATACCGCGGCGACTGGCTGATCAACTGGACGATTATGAGCCTTATTTTCCTTGGAGGTATCGGGTTCGCGGTGATGGTCAACGTTATCCGCCGGATGCGCCAACGGGAACGCCGGCTCTCCCTGCATTCGAAAATCGTCCTGCTGGCTTCGGGTTTCCTGATTCTGTTCGGCGCGGTCGTCTTTTTCCTGCTGGAGAACGACAACATTTTTAAGGACGCGGGTATCAACGATACGTTCCTCGGCGTGATGTTCTCGTCGGTGACGGCGCGTACCGCCGGGTTCAACACGGTCGACTTCGGCGCCGCGAAGGATGTATCGCTCCTGTTTTTCTCCTTCTTAATGTTCATCGGTGCGTCTCCCGGCTCTACCGGCGGCGGTATCAAGACCTCGACCTTCGTCATTATCCTATACACCATCTTCAATACCCTGCGGGAGCGCCGTTCGGTCACCCTGATGCGGCGTGAAATTACGCTCGTCACGGTACGGAAGGCTCTCACCATATTCTTTCTCTCGCTCATCTGGGTCATGTTCGTGATTGTCGTGATCTCGTCTATCGAACGTCTCCCCGACGCGACGGCGAAATTCCCGATCGCGAAGGTGATCTTCGAATGCGTATCGGCGTTCGGCACAGTCGGCCTGTCGGCGGGCATCACGTCCAAACTCTCCGAGGCGAGCAAGATTATGATCGTGCTGACCATGTTCCTCGGGCGCGTCGGGCCGTTATCGCTCGTGTTCGCGCTGGGGCTGATCGGCAAGACGACCCGTCTGGGCTTCCCCGAGGAGAAAGTGCTGATCGGTTAATTTCCTCTGATATGTTCCTTCGTCCGTCATCCCCTGCAATCATCCGTCATCCCGAGCCTGTCGAGGGATACAACCGTCATTGCGATGCCACGCTACAAAACTTAGTGAAGCGCGGTAGAAGCAATCTATCACCTCACTCCATCATCGTATCTTAGTCCGTCATCCCATCCAATCGTCCGTCATCCCGAGCCTGTCGAGGGATGAGCACGAATAGTAAACTTGCCCTGAGGAAAACCCCATCATAGCGATATCCGCCGGGTGATGCAATCTTCAGCTATTTTTCTGCAAAGAAATTGTGAAGAATAAAAAATATTATAATATATTAAATACGTCTCATAAATATTTGACATTTCGATTTACAGTGATTAAACTACTACAGCTCTGTCTTTTTAAGAAGAAATTAGGTAAACCTTCCTTAAATCTCTTTTTACTATCATCGCCCCCGCTAACCCTCATACTGAAAATTGGGACATTATATGATGCTCTGTAATATCTCCCAATGACTGAGACTGATGCTTTTGTTTATATGCATAACTAAAAGCAGAGAAGTCTTCTCGATATATGGTATATAGAAGCCGAAGAGGCGAACTATTATCTCAGGCATTGATTCTAGAAGGTTAATAAAACAGTTGGATGTTAAACGATGAAAACATTGAAAATCGGTGATATTGAAGTAAGACTGCCCATCATTCAAGGCGGCATGGGTATCGGTGTGTCGTTGTCCGGCCTGGCGGGCGCAGTAGCAAACGAAGGCGGTATCGGCACTATCTCCGCTGTTATGCCGGGGTTTCGCGAACCCGATATCTATAAGAATTATCTGGAAGCAAATATCAGAGGATTACGGAAGGAAATTCAACGCGCGAAAACTCTTACTAAAGGGATATTGGCAGTAAATATCATGGTCGCATTAACCAACTATGAAGATATGGTCAGGACAGCGATAGAAGAAGGCGCTGATATCATTATATCGGGAGCGGGATTACCGTTGGGATTACCTAAATACCTGAACGGTTCGTCAAGGACTAAGTTAATCCCGATCATTTCTACCGAACGTTCGGCGGATTTGATTATCAGAAAATGGCAAAAATCTTACAATTATATTCCCGACGCGCTGATACTTGAAAGCCCGTTTTCAGGTGGGCATCAGGGCGTTAAGGCAGACGAAATCAATCAGGATACCTTTACACTGGATCAGCAATTACCTAAAGTTCTCAGCGTCGTCGATAAATATCGGCAAATGTACGGTAAACCCATTCCCGTTATAGTCGCCGGCGGAATATATACCGGTGCGGATATAAAGAAGTATATGGATATGGGCGCATCGGGGGCGCAACTCGGGTCAAGGTTTATTACAACCGACGAATGCGATGCCGATATCGAGTTTAAAAACCAATATCTGAACTGCAACAATAAAAACGATATTATTGTAATAAAAAGCCCGGTCGGATTACCCCTGAGAATCATCAAAAACAAATTTATCACTGAAGTATTAAAGGGTAAACGGAAACCGAAAGCATGCCCGTATAAATGCCTGCACACTTGCGATTATAAGGAAGTTTCTTTTTGTATTTCTATGGCATTAATGAATGCGCAAAGAGGAAACATCAACGAAGGGATTCTTTGCAGCGGAACCAACGGGTACAGGAATGATGAAATTATACCGGTTTCCGAACTGATATCCCGCATCAAGAGCGAGTACAATTTCAATCCGTTGAAGAAACTGAAACTCCAGCCCGCTGTGATCTAGCGTTTCCGTAACCCTGTTTGCGCGAATGGGAAATCCCGCCACAGAGACTCAGAGTACACAGAGGAAATCCCGTCATTGCGATGCCGCGATACAAAGATTATTGAAGCGCGGTAGAAGCAATCTATAATCTAACACATCTTATATTATCATTACCGTGTCATCCCCTCGATGACCGGAGTGCAATTTATTATCCTATTTTCACACGGATGAGAGAATCTAGCCACAGAGACTCAGAGAACACAGAGGAAAGGCAAGTTTAACCGCGAATGGACACGAATGTGCGCGAATGGGCATAATATATTTACGGGATTTCTGCGTAGGGGTTGACATAAAACTGGGTTAAAGGTACAATACTTGTATAAAACGTGAGGAAATTATGGATAATATAAAAGCTAAAAATCTATTTAAAGAAATTGAAGGGAAAGAGATTAATGGAATGATAATAAAAGAACTAATTGACCACGGAAAATCAGCAGCAGTGTTTCTTGGGGAAAAAGGCGAAAAAAAGTATGCAATAAAAATATTTGATAATGAATTAGTAGAAAGATATGGAGTTGAAATTCAGAAAAAAAGAATTGAACAAGAGCTATCTCTAAAAAATCATGGAATTATAAATCTTGTTAGTATTATAGATGGTGGTGAATATAACATCGCTAATATTGATTATTGCTATATTATTATGGAATATGTAAAAGGGAAAAACCTAAAACAGTATATCAAAGAGCAACAAAGTGATATTGAATTAAGTATTATATTAGAAATTGTAAATTCTCTTATCATCACAAGCGAAGCCTTATTATCAAGAGAATTACCAATTGCTCATAGAGATATAAAACCTGAAAACATAATGATAACTAAAGATAATAAAGTTATTCTTATGGATTTAGGTGTGATTAAAATTATTGGAAGCCCTCATTTTACGAATGAAGACGAAAAAATATTTATCGGGACATTGCGATACGCTCCCCCAGAATTTCTTTTAGGGGAAGAGTCTGATAGTATAGAAGGATGGAGATCTGTAAATATTTATCAGATTGGTACCGTATTACATGATTTAATTACTCGGAAAGACATATTTGATGGATGTGATCCTTATGCTAAACTAGTTTTAGCAATTAAAGAAGATCAGGTACTGGTTCGGAATGATAATTATCCTTATGAATTATTACAACTCACAAGAAACATGTTAATTAAACAATGGAAAAAACGGTTAGAAATAAGTTCTATTGAAAGAATAAAAAAGACCTTAATAACTATTGCTCAAACATCAAATGAATTAAACACAAATATACATCCTGATTATTTTGAAGAAATAAAACATTTAACATTGTATTGGCCCCAATTAATCAAGCAATTTTTAAGCCTAATTTTTCCTGATTCTCACGGTAACAAACCGGGGATTGATATCCCAATCGTTCTATAATCCAATGATGATTATAGTTCACAATAAAGTAT
>JABLXV010000037.1 GCA_013177895.1 Brevinematales bacterium
TTCCCTTCACCGGGGAATCGTCCGCGCTATGCTTGCCCCATGCGTAGGGCCAGTTCCGTTCGAACATGGCGTTGCCCGCCTGGAAGTACTCGCTTACTCCTTCCTCGTTCATCTCGGTATAGACGCTCGCGGGAGAGACTTTATATTTATGGATCAGGTCTGTCATAAATTGGAGAGCCATGATATTGGCCGCGGAGTTCACAATAGGCTTACCCTGCGGATCGAGGAAATTCCCGCCCGCGGACACAAAGTACTCGAGAGCATTGCAAATCAGCCCCTCGTACTTATCGCCCTGCCACAGGAAACCGGCGAAATTGGAATTACCGGCGGCCATTTCGCCAGCCTGTACCTTCGTCGCGATATCCACCAGTTCCTGCCATGTCGCGGGAGGGTTCTTATACCCGTACTTTGTCAGCAGGTCGGTGCGGTAGTACAGCAGTCCGCCGTCCACATACACCGGCAGCGCGATAAACTTACCGTCGACCGTATCCGCGAGCGATATGATACCGCCGTAGAACGGCGATGGGTCGATGCCGTATTCGCCGAGCGACTCGAGCCATCCGGCGGACGCGATCTGTCCGATCCAGCCCACGTCGAGCAGCATCACATCGGGATCGGCCTGGCCGCCGCGTAACGCGACCTGGATGCTCTGGAGACGCTGTTCGGTCTTACTCGCCTGTTCGAGGAGAGTGACCTCGATACCGGTCTTCTCCTTGAACTGCGCGATCACCTTCTTCCAGTACTCCACTTCGTTGGGAGCGCCGCCGACCATAAAGGTCAGCTTCGGAGCGCCGCCGCAGCTTATGAATAAAAACGACGTGAAAATCAACGCTAATAACTTTTTCATACCCTTCACTCCTCGATTGAGATACGTAATGATAAAACAAAAATAGGAATTGTCAACTATGAAGGTGATTTTCGGCAAACAAAATATTCATCGGCGGATAGGAGGGCGAAGCATACCTATTCCACACGGATACATTCGGAAGGGAAAGCCACAGAGACACGGAGAGCACGGAGGGGGAATTGACTTTCATATAGTTATTCTCACTTAATAGGTGGTGTAGATCAATATAATTTAAGTTGACATAAATATGATATATGTTTACTATATACCATATTTATATTGACAAAGAGGGAATATGTCGTTACCGAAAGAAACACGGGAAGAGATTAAGGAATTTTTATTACACTCGATATTTGAGAAGAAGACAGGATTTATCCGTGAGACTACGGAGAAATTCGGTATATCCCGTCAGGCGGTAAACCGCTATCTACAATCTTTGATGGAACAAGACATCGTAGAAAAAAAGGGTTCAGGACGGAATACTGAATATTTTTTAAAGAAGACAAGGTTTTCAATTCTTTTAAATGTAGATGAAAATTTAGAAGAAGATTTAGTATGGCGAAAAGAAGTCCTACCGAAACTTCCCGAACTAAAACAGAATGTGCTCGATATCTGCCAATATGGTTTTACCGAAATGCTGAATAACGTTATCGATCACTCAGAATCTAATACTGTATTAATAGATATATCTTTTGACAGTATTTTTATTATATTTTGGATATCCGATTTAGGTGTGGGTATTTTTAATAAAATTCAAAACGACTTAGGTTTAGCATCCCCGCGAGAATCAATTATCGAATTGGAAAAGGGGAAGTTCACTTCTGATCCAAAACATCATTCGGGTGAGGGAATATTTTTTACCTCACGTGCGTTTGATAAATTTGGGATTTTATCTGAAGATTTGCAATTTTATAGTAAGTATTCTAACGATATGTTTATTCTAACCCCCAATCCTCTAAATTCTTTTTCCGAAGGTACAATAGTGAAAATGGGAATATATAGAGATTCTAAAACTCAAATAGCTAATGTATTTTCAAAATACACGGATAATGAAACTGACTATGGATTCTCAAAAACTGAAGTCTATGTTGACCTAATGTTATCAAAAGGAGAGAATCTTATTTCTCGTTCACAAGCAAAACGATTACTAAATGGATTTGAGAAATTTAAAACTATTATTCTTGTTTTCGATAATATTGAATCGATAGGTCAGGGATTCGCAGATGAGATTTTCAGAGTCTTTAAAAACAACCATCCCGATATAGAAATCATCCCCACTCACGCCGGCGAAGATGTCATGCGGATGATCATGCACGTCTTACGGTCCGACAAGTCTCCCGCTACCGCGGAAGACAAGCTCACCGGCCGAAGCAAAGGGAAAGATTAACAATAAACAAACTATGCTATATTCGAATTGTTAAAATATTTTATCCCCGATTCCATACCGTCATTTCCCATTTTTACCCAAATCTGCTATAATAACGTACTAAAAATAAGGATTGTCTATGAACAACGAGATTAAAAGAATCGAATCACCCGGCGCCCCGAAAGCGGTCGGGCCGTACTCCCAGGCTATCGAGGCGGGAGATTTCCTGTTCCTGTCCGGGCAGTTACCGATGACCCCGTCGGGCGAGATGGTCCCGGGCGACGTAGCCGCGCAGACCGAGCAGGTGCTGAAGAATGTCGGCGCGATACTCCAGATACGCGGGCTTACTTTAGCCGATGTCGTCAAGTCCGAGGTATTCCTGAAGGATTTGGAGGATTTCGCTAAGATGAACGAGGTCTATATGCGCTACTTCCGCGAATCGGTAAAACCCGCGCGTTCGACCCTGCAGGTCGCGCGTATCCCGAAAGACGCGCTGGTAGAGATCGCCTGCGTCGCGTATATCAAAAAATAACCGGACGGCGTCCCGGCATGGCGGAACGCAGCCCGTTTCCCATGCCGGACTCGGTTCGATAAAATACCTTCCCGCCTATTCTGGGCGCCTGAACTCACGAATGACCGCTGAATCGGAAAACCGATAAAAGCGGTATCTATTCTGCCTACAGTCAACTTACCAATACCGATCTGTAAAATCAGGGTTTATTATATTATCCTAATAAACGGATTATTGACAGACGGGCGTTTTCAAAGTAAAATCTATATATGACAATAAGTTACCCCAAGGAGCCCGTGATGAGCGAGGGTTTGCCCCAGAGTTATAATCCCAAGGAATTCGAAGAAGCCCTGTACCGTTTCTGGACGGACGAGGGATATTTTCATAGCGAGGTGAATCCGGCTAAGAAACCGTACACTATCGTGATACCGCCCCCGAATGTCACCGGGATGCTCCACATGGGGCATATCCTGAACAACACGATTCAGGATATCCTCATCCGTTACCACCGGATGAACGGGTACGAGGCGTGCTGGATACCCGGCACCGACCATGCCTCTATCGCGACCGAGTCGAAGGTCGTGAAATGGCTCGCCGAGAGCGGCATCTCCAAGGAGAAGATCGGGCGCGAGAAGTTCCTCGAATACGCCCGCGACTGGAAGGACAAGTACGGCGGCATTATTATCAGCCAGCTCAAACGGATGGGGGCGTCCTGCGACTGGGAACGCGAACGTTTCACTATGGACGACGGGTATTATAAGGCCGTTATCCACGCGTTCGTCGACCTCTATAAAAAGGGTTACATCTATAAGGGATACCGCCTCGTGAACTGGTGCCCGGTCTCCAAATCGGCTATCTCCGAGGAGGAGGTCTATTACCAGGAGGTCAAGGGCAGCCTGTGGTATATCCATTACCCCGTCAAGGACTCGGATGAGATCATCACGATCGCGACGACGCGCCCCGAGACCCTTCTCGGCGATACGGCGGTCGCGGTGAATCCCAAGGATAAACGCTACCAGCGCCTGATCGGCAAGACCGCCATCCTGCCGATTGTCGGGCGGGAAATCCCCATCATCGGGGACGAGTATGTCGATATGGACTTCGGCACGGGCGCGCTGAAGGTGACCCCCGCGCACGACCCCAACGACTACGAGCTCGCCAAGAAGCACGATCTCGAGATCATCAATATTATGAATATCGACGCTACCCTCAACGAACGCGTTCCCGACGAGTTCCGCGGCCTCGACCGTTACGAGGCACGCGAGGCGGTGGTGCAGAAGCTCAAGGAACTCAAGCTCCTCGTCAAGACCGAGGACTATACCAATAACGTCGGCTACAGCGAACGCGGGCATGTGCCTATCGAACCGCTTCTGTCCGAGCAGTGGTTTATGCGGATGGAGGAACTGGTCAAGCCCGCGATTGAAAAGGTCAGGGACGGCTCGATCAAACTGTATCCCGAACGATGGGTAAAGACCTATTTCCACTGGCTCGAAAATGTCCGCGACTGGTGCATCTCCCGCCAGCTCTGGTGGGGGCATCGTATCCCGGTATACTACTGCGCCGATTGCGGGTTTTACGATGCGTACGAGACCGCGCCGAAGAAGTGCGAAAAGTGCGGATCGGCGAAGATACGGCAGGACGAAGACGTGCTCGATACATGGGCGTCCTCGTGGCTGTGGCCGTTCGCGGTGCATAGCTGGCCGGAAAAGGACGCCGACCTTGATTATTACTACCCCACCAATACGCTCGTGACCGCGCCGGATATTATTTTCTTCTGGGTCGCGCGCATGATTATCGCGGGGCAGGAGTTCCTCGGGAAAATCCCGTTCGATAAGGTCTATTTTACCGGGCTGGTGCGCGACGAGCAGGGGCGCAAGATGAGCAAGTCGCTCGGCAACTCGCCCGACCCGCTCGACGTGATCGCCGAATACGGCGCCGACGCGCTCCGTTATACGGTCATCCGTCTCGCGCCTATCGGCAACGATATCCTCTACAGCAACGAAAAATGCGAGCTCGGACGTAACTTCGCGAATAAGATCTGGAACGCGTCGAAATTTATCCTGCTGAACGCGGAAAATATCAAGACCCAGGAACTGTCTAAGATCGAGTTCGACGATATCGATAAATGGATACTCACCCGTTATAATAAAACAATCTCGAAGGTGCGCGACGAGATCGAGGGATTCCGTTTTAACGACGCGACTATATCGCTCTACGAGTTCATCTGGAACGATTTCTGCGACTGGTATATCGAAGCGTCTAAGATAAAAATCTACAACGGCGCCGACGCGGAGAAAGCCGGCAAGGTCGCCGTGCTCCTCTTTGTCCTCGACGGCGCTCTCAAACTTCTCCATCCGGTCATGCCGTTTGTCACCGAGAAAATCTGCCGGGCATTGCCCGGCGCGGGAAAAACGATTATGACCGCCGAATATCCCGCATATAACGAAAAATTTGTGTTCGAGCGCGAGGAGTCGGATATCGAGTGGGTCAAGCAGGTCATCTACACGATCCGTAATATCCGCGGCGAGAAAGGGATACCCCCGCACGTGCAGGTCGCGGTTAAAATTCAGCCCGACGAGGAGTCGTCCGCGCCGCGTATCGACAAGAACCGCGAACTGATACTCCGCCTGTCCAAGGCGTCGTCCGCCGACACGGTTTCCGGCTACGCAAAGGCCGATAACGAGGTCGCGGGTATCGGGCCGGGATTCCGGCTTTTCATCTCGCTCGAGGGGGTGATCGATGTCCCGAAAGAGCGCGAAAAGCTGAAAAAGGAGATCGAGCGTACCGAGGGCTCCATCAAGGGCACGAAGGCCAAGCTGTCGAACGCGAAGTTTGTCGGGCAGGCTCCGGCGGATATAGTGGAGAAGGAGCGGGGGAAGCTCGCCTATCTCGAAACGGAGCTGGAGAAGCTGAAAAGCAACCTCGCCGCGCTGAAGTGACAGCCCCTCGACGGGCACGGGGTGACAGGATATCATTGCGATGCCGCGCTACAATTATTTATGAAGCGCGGTAGAAGCAATCTGTTTTGTTCGCGGCGACAGCCCCTCCGGCGGGCTCGGGATGACAGGAGATAAGAAAAAGATAAGGGGAAACTTATGATACTCACTGGCGGCGAGATACTGAAAGAGATGCAGGCGGGAAATATATCGATCGAACCGTACGACCGCGCGCGCCTCAACCCCAACTCGTACAACCTATGCCTCCATCCGACGCTGCATATGCTGTCGGACGATGTGCTGGATATGAAAAAGAAGTGCGCTACGAAGGAAATTGTGATCCCGGAAAGCGGATTCCGCCTCGATCCCGGACGGCTCTATCTCGGACGGACGGTGGAGTTTACTAAGTCGCTCAAGCACGTGCCCCTTCTCGAGGGGCGTTCCAGTATCGGCCGCCTCGGCATATCGATCCATGCCACCGCGGGGTTCGGCGACGTGGGCTTCCGCGGATTCTGGACCCTCGAGATATCGGTCGTCCAGCCGGTCATTATCTACCCCCTGATCGAAATCTGCCAGATTTATTATACCGAGGTCAAGGGCGAACTGATGGAATATAAAGGAAAGTACCAGAATAATCAGGGAATACAAGTCAGCCAGATTTTTAACGAATTATAACCGCAATTTCACTTTTGTATGTTTTCATGCGATAATAGTATGGTCACTTCTAAAAACCCTCTTTTCTACCAAATTTAAAGGAAAAGAGGACAAGGAATTGACCATTGGGTGTATCTTAAAGATATATCATAAGTAATGTTAAATGTGTTAATAGTTTTTAGAACCGCCCATATGTTATAACTCTGCTGTGCGGAGAACGAATTAAAATGTTTGAAAAAGACAAGCTCAAAGAAGTCGACGTCAATTTCCTGAAACCCGGCTCGATACTCTCCGGCATCCTTTTCGATGAAAAGGGGACGATGCTCTGGCCCGCGCGTAAACCGTTAACCGACGTCTTTATATCCAAACTGAAAGTGAAGGGTATAGAGAGGGTTTATTATGTCCCGCCGAAATGGAAGAGCGAAGGCGAACAGACCCCGTTGTTCAGTACCGAATCGCTCACGTTCGCGCAGGAAGCCCTCGACGAAATGGTCACCCAGATCAAATTCGGCAAAATCCCCGAGCTGAAAAACGCCCGTCTGACTATCGAGAAGCTCTTCCACGATATGGAGCTGAATACCAACGGATTTCTCAACCTGATGGTGCTCAAGGACTACGATACCTACACTTATACCCATTCCATCAACGTCGGGCTCCTGTCGATGTTCCTCACGAAACAGCTCGGTTTTAACACCTACTTCGTCCAGGAGATCGCCCTGGGGGGATTTCTCCACGATATCGGGAAGATCAAGATACCGACGAAGATCGTGAACAAGCACGGCAACCTTACCGACGAGGAGTTTAAGATCATGAAGAACCACCCCGTCTACGGGTTCAAGCTGGTGAAGGACGACCCGTCCCTCAGCAACTATGTCAAGAAGGTCGTATTGTTCCATCACGAAAAATGGGCGGGCGGGGGATACCCCCTCGGGCTGAAGGCCGACGCTATCGGGAACTTCGCGCAGATTGTCGCGGTATCCGACGTGTACGACGCGCTCACCACCGAGCGTTCCTATAAAAAGCCCTATTCCATCAACGACGCGTTACTCTATGTGATGCGGAATACGAACACGCACTTCTGTTCCTACATCTCCCAGCGTTTCATCTACGAGATGTCCCTGCGTTACGAACTCGGCTCGTTCTATCCGGTCGGCGCGTTCGTCCAGCTCACCACCGGGGAGATCGGGTATATCACAGGGAAGGATAAAGAGTACACGATGAGACCGGAAGTGGCTATCCTGAAGAACCAGAAGGGCGTACCGTTGCGGGTGCCGATCCAGATCGACCTCAAACGGGATACCTCCCGCCAGATCAGCAAGACGATCGACGAGCCGGAGGAGATCGAGAAGCTGTCATATTTATTGTAGAGATATTTCCATCCGAAACACCCCTATTTAGAATAAATCATTAAAATCCCTCTTAATCATCGACCGGTAAACTCATGCGTTTTATTTTCTTTCTTTCCCACAGGGGAAAGAAAGAAACAAAGTAAGGCTGCCGCGCAGGATAAAGCTTAAAAGCGAAGCAGGGTACTCCGATTCGGGCACAACTCCTTCCTCGCGTAGCTCGGTCGTCAAACAAGTGCCCTTATTCGGATTACCCTGTAGAAGGAAGCGCTTTATAAAGCGCGGAGAAAGGCAAAAGCAACAGCCGAAAAATTAATGATTTCGGAGGCCGAGTATCCCGAAGGGATGTATCGAGGCCATAGAGGCGGTTCTGTATTTTCTCCCGCCGCTGTGCCGTGTTTCTGGGTTCGCAGCCTGTCCCCTAAGGATTTGCCGGAGGGGGAAGGAAAAGGAATACTTTATCTATTGCGTCATATCCATCTTCTTATACTTCAGCATATACCCGTTATCACCCTTGACCGACCAGACGACATGCGCGATATTCTTGCTGTCGACCGCGATCGCGGTATACCCGTCGGACTTGCTCTCGTCGAGCGTCACGACTTTCCATGCGATCCCGCCCGCCAGACGGTAGGCGTAATCGAACTCGGCGCCGTTTTTAGAGTAGTACGCCAGATGGAGCGCGGAGGTTTTATCGGCGGCGAACGACGTATTGACCGCCCAATCCTTGATCCCCTGCAGGCCGGAAACAACCCATTTCGCGTCCTTCCGCTTGACCGCCATCTTGATCAGCTTCTCCTGACGCTCGGTGAATACGATAATCACGGTCTCGTCCGGGAGAACCGCGATCCCCGTGTATTCCTTATCGCGGTTGAAGAGCTTATTATCGTCCGATGCGATCTGCTGGTTCATCCAACCGGTCACCCCGATCTGGGTGGAGCCGTAATGCAGGTCGGACGTACCGCCGTATGCGATATTGATATTACTGCCGATTATCTGTATCGACGGGTCGCATCCGCGTTGGGGAAGATCCGCCATCTGGGTGTTGGCTTTCTCGAACTGCCACTCCCCGCCGAGGGGCTTATAGAAATAGATCGGGACATATTCCCCGCGGAAAATACCGCCCCCTATAATATGCACGCCGCCCCAATCGTCGGCCTTCATATCGATGGAATGATAGACCGTATCGATCGCGCGGTAGACATAAACCGCTTCCTCGGAAACCTCGAAATTGGTGAGATTCCACTTATCGGTGCCGGCCGCGAGAAAGCCGTAAACGACCTTCTTATTGATATTCGGGTAGAATAGATAAATATTATCCTTATTATCGACAGCGGCCGCGATCAGCCCGGTGGTCATAAAATTCGACCCGCCGGAACCGATGGTATAGATATCCCAATACCCCTGACCGGGTTTCATCCGCGCGAATTTGACCGCGCCCTTATCCTCGTTGAGATAGAACGCGTATAACGTATCGTCCGTACCGCAGAGCAGCTTGACGAACTTACCCTGCCCTAACGGCCCGCCCTTTCCGCTGATCGTACCCTCGTCGATAGAACGTTCTGTCGCGGGGATAATCTTGTCCCCGCCAGCATCCTTCTTCTCGCCGGAGCCGCAGGAAGTTATCCCTGCCGCGATCAGTATTACCGTAAAAAATATATATATCGGTTTTCCAAAATTCTCCCAAAAACGCATCTGTCTCTCCTTTTCTATCCATGACTAAACATTGAAATATTATGATACACTTACTGAGAGGTTCTGTCAAGAAATAAAAAAGAAAACAGCACAAAGCATAATGCACGACAGTGTTGTGTAATTCAATTTCATTCTTGACATTTCGCTTTTAAAACATTATCATAATCCATGAAACGCGGTATACGAATATTGACTATTCTGGGGTTGTTTTTACCGGGAATCCTGTTTGCCTCGCCCGATTTAACGGAAAGTACCAATCCCGGTCTGTTCCCGCTGAAAAACGGATGGGAATACCGATGGGGCGATTCGCCGTTCACCCCGCAGGGCGTGCCCGAGTGGACGATAACGCGGGATGACGCCAATCAATGGACTCCCTTCTCGCTCACGAGCGACCCTGAGAATACCGGAAACCACCTGTATATGTGGGAACGCGTCATACTGCCGGAGATTCACTGGAAAGACGCATGCCTTTTTATCTATTCCGTCGACCAGATCTATGAGGTATATCTCGGGAATATACTGATCTCCCGTTTCGGCGACCTGAACGCCAAACCCCCGCATGCCTTTATCGGCTACGGCGAGCATACGATCCACCTGCCGGAGGGATACGAGGGAAAGACCCTGTACTTCCGGGTGTATTCGGAAATCCACCGTATCGGGATACTGCGGGAGATATACATGGGCTCCGAGGGCGATTATTTCCGTTACCTGATCGCCAACCGGATCGACTCGTTTTTCCTGGGGTTTATTTCCATCCTCGTGGGAGTGTTCGCGCTCGTCATTTTTTTCATCGGTATCAAGCTCCGCGACCGGAGCAACTACCTGATATTCAGCGGCACGGAACTGGTGCTGGGGATATTTCTCGTATGCCAGTCGTACTTTAAGGTCGTCCTGTACCCGGACTATATATTCTGGCAATACCTCGACCTGAGCGCGACAATGGCGCTCCCCGCGATGGCGAGCCTGTACCTTCGGCAGATACTCGAACTCCGTTTCCGCAAATTCATCGACATCGTGATATGGGCGCACGCGGCGTTCTTCGCGGTAACATGGATACTCGAGCTGACGGGGCTGGTTCACCTGCTCACGGCGCTGAAGTTTTATGAAATCCTCGCGCTCGTATCGATAGTGATTATCGTCACCGTCTCGGTCATCTCCGCCCTTCGCGGGAACGTCCAGACGCGGATATTCTGCTTCGGATTCATCGCGCTCGCGGTGATGGCCGGATTCGACCTGATGGTCGAACTTCAGATTTTTCCGCGGACAATCACCCTATTCTCATGGGGCGCGTTCCTGTTCTCCGTGTCGCTCGCGGTCATCCTCTTCCGTAATTATTCGTCGATGAAGCACCAGCTTGTCATGTCGGAAAAAGAGCTTGAGATCGCCCGTTCGGTACAGGAAGCGATTCTCACCAGCCCGCTCCTCTATAAAAAGATCGATAAACTGGATATCGAAGTCCGTTATCTCCCGATGAACAAGGCGGTCGGCGGAGACTACTATAATATCGCGCGTCTGCGTGACGGTATCGCGTCGATCATAGTCGCCGACGCTTCCGGGCACGGCACCCAGGCGGCGTTATCCACTATGCAGATCGACGTGCTGAACAAGGAGAGCCTCGATATCCTGCATCCCAACGAGCGGCTGGAATATATGAACGAGTCCCTTTCGGAACGGATCGGCGGGCGTAACTTTTTCACCGCGTTCCTGATAAACATCAACCCCAAAGAAATCCTTTTCTCCAGCGCGGGGCATCCGATACAGTACATTGTCAAGAAAGGGAAGAAAATAGTCGAGCTCCACGCGCGCGGCAAACCGCTCGGATTCCTGACCGGGCATAACTTCGAGCTCGGTAAACAGACTTTTTCCGCGGGGGATATCATAGTTATGGGAACCGACGGCCTGTTCGAGGAATTCAACACCGTGCACGAAATGCTCGGAGAGGAAGGATTCAAGGAAATAATCGGGAGCCTGATCGAACAGAAGGTGTTTCTGTTATCGCCCGATAAGATTGCGGCGAGAATTCTCGACGAGATCGAGCGTTTTAACGACGGCGCGCCGTTGGCCGACGATATTACGCTGATAGTGGTCAAGTACCTCGGGTAGTCATCTATTATATCTTTACGCCGCCGAACAGGGCGAATATCCCGTGCTTCAGGCAGCATTCGACATCGCGGTAACCGATTTGTTCGCTATTTTCATCGAGCCAGTTATTTTTCATAAGGCGCGACTCCTTTTTGTAAAATCAAGGATATATTATACCATAAACCCAGATAATTTCCATAATACGGATTGTTGCTGCGATTGCTTGCGATAACCTTTTTGTTTCGTTATGCTAAATCGAGAAAAGAATGTTTCGAGGTTGTATGATTTCTTCGGCTGATTCAGGTTTTCGGTTAATGATCGATGGAACGGAATATTTCGTCAGTTTCGACGAATTTCCTGCGTTTAAATCCGCATCCATCGGGCAAATCCTGAACGTGAAACGTCCCGATCCCGTCCAGTTCCGCTGGCCTGACCTGGATATCGATATCGATATCGAATCGCTGAAATCGCCGGAGAATTACCCGCTGGAGTATAAATAGGGGGAAATAATGGATTATGATAAATTTTATGAGAACGAGAAAAAAACGATAGACGCTATTAATTCATTATCCGTTGGTTTTCCATACGCCTCAACTATGTTAATTTACTTGTTAATTGAGAGATTATTAAAAGTATATATAATACAAAACAGAAGAGATAAATCGAAATTTAACCTTGGTACTTATTGTGAGAAATGTGAAATATTTTGCATTGAAAACGATGAAGAATTTTTTAATCGGTTCAAAATGGATAAAAAGTGTTTAGGTGAAATAGAAAAGTTTTTGCCAAAGGAATGTAAAAAATATGACACTGACAGAATTTCAAAAAAACGCAATTCTATCTTGCATTCAAATTTCTACCTAAAAAATGATTTCAACCAATCAGATGAGAAAAGAAAAGAAATAAATAGAGAAAACTTCATTGTTGCTTTAGATGATTTAAAATATATTCTTGAGAACTACTCACCATTAAAAATAAAGCTAGAAGAAACAAGAATTATCCTGATAGTCTGATTTTACCTTTTCTCCCGCACGAATACCGCGAGTATGATTACGCTGACCGCCGACGTTACTCCGCCGAACCAGAACGGCAGTCCCGGCATCAGCGAGAACAGGAACCCCGCGATAATACTCGCCGGCAGGAGGCCGATTCCCACTATCGTATGGTAGAACCCCAGCGCGGTCGCCTTCGATCCGGCCGGCGCGAGGTCGCTCACCATCGCCTTCTCCACCCCCTCGGTCATCGCGTAGTAAATCCCGTACACCACCCAGAATCCCCAGATCAGGAAATTGTACTCCGGGGCGATAAACCCGAACGCCGCGTAGACCGCGCCGTAGATACCGTATCCCAGCACAAGGATTTTTTTGCGCCCGATCTTGTCCGACAACGAGCCGAATACGGGCGACAGCAGGGTCGCCGCGAGATTGAAGCCCAGGTACATGAGGATGACGGTCGACAGGAGATGCCCGAGCTCCATACTCCGCAGGAGCAGGAACTGGTTGGACGAGTTTCCGAGGGTGAACACGAACTGCGCGAGGAAGAACGCCTTCAGGTTGCGGTCGTACTGCCCTATCCGCAGGTTCGGTAACGGGCGTTCCTTTTTCTCTGACGGGGCGTCGACTGCGGTACCGGCTTTTTTCTCACGGAGGAAAAACAGCGCGGCTACGCCGAGGAACGCCGGGATAATCGAAATGAGGAATATATTAAAGAAGGAGTCGACGTTAATCAGCTGCCCGGCGACCGGGTCGAGGTACGCGCGAGCGAGGAAGTAGCAGATAAGCGCGCCGAGCGTCGCGCCCGCGAAATCCATCCCGCGCTGGAACCCGAACGCCCGTCCCTGGCTGTCCTTAGGGGTCGATTCGGATATCAGCGCGTCACGCGGCGCGGTGCGGATACCCTTACCGACACGGTCGAAAAAGCGGGCGAGCATGACGAAATACCATCCCATCCCCGCGAGCAGGAAAAGTATTTTCGCGGCGGCGGACGTGCCGTATCCCGCGACAGTCAGCCCCTTCCGTTTGCGCAGCTTGTCCGACCAGTACCCGGCGAACACCTTGAGGAGGCTCGCGGTCGATTCGGCGACACCCTCGATCACCCCGAGGATAGGGCCGAGAAGCGCTTTGGTCGCGCTCATCACCGTCGCGATAAACGCCTGAAGGATAGGATAGACCATCTCGGAGGATACGTCGGTAAAAAACGACGTGATACCGGTGATAATAACGTTCCGGTCGAGCTTTTTGGATGCCATAGCGGTACTCCTTGGAGGAAATATTATATCCAAATAAACGCCGGGTGGCAAGGATTATCATAATTCAAATTGACAGATACTGCGATTGAAAGTAGAATAAATGATAATTTGGCTTGAGGAGGCTCTCATGCGGGCGGTAATAATCACCCTTTCCTTCTTCATCGTCGCGTCATCCTTTTACTGCGAAACGAAGGACGCGAAGACTATCACCATGACCGGCGATCATTTCCGTTTCACGCTCCTCGTACCGCAGGGATGGACCGAGGATGAGGCGTTCGCGAACACCATCAAAGCGAAGATGGCGCTCTACACCGGCAAGGATTCCGCGTTCACCCGTATCATCATGATCGGGATATTCACCCGTCCGGCGGGCGGCCTCGGTTCCGAAATGGATAAAAACTTCAGCGGTTTCGTGAAAGCGAAAAATATGACGGAAGGAATATTCAGCGCGACCAATGCGAGTTACCCGTGCTGCTCTAAATTTTTCTACAACAAGGATAAAAAGTATATCTATATCACATGGACTGACTTCGGTACGAACGCCGGATATTTTGTAACGACCACCCTCCAGATCGACCATGAACCGGCCGAGGGGGAAATGGACGCTTACCGCGCGGTGATCGCGTCGCTGACCAATACTTACGGCGGTCAGGAATAGCTTCATACCGGGAAATCGCGCCTATCCTGCGTTGTTTTCCTTTACCCTGAAAATCACGATTTTCCTTACCAGTTCATAGGGAATCGGTTTATTTAACGGGAACCGCACGGTTCCGGTGGATATTTTAAAGGCCGAGAGTTCGTCCTTGAACATGGCGATTCCCGACGAAGCGGGATAAAAACCGATATGGTTTTTATAGGCCGCGAAATGCACCAGATTTTTACCGGCGAGCTTAAACGTGGGTATCCCGTAAGCGATAGCCTCTTCGGCGTCGGGCGCGCATTCCCGGATAACCCGCCGCATTTCTTCCATAATCTCCCTGACATTATCGGGATACAATGCGATATATTCGTCTATCGTGCCGTATTTCTTTTTCGCGGTATCCATCATTTTACCCTATATTCATAGTTTCTATATCGTTATCAAAATCTACATATTTCGTTCCATCGCCTCAATCGCGTCCTTCGCTTCCTTCAGCCCCATCCCGGTCTGCTCGCGGTAACGCTTGATCGCCTCGATCTTATTCCCCGCCCGGATCAAATCCTGGAGTTCGTACTCAAACGAGGCGTGACTCCCGCCATCATACCTTAGGTTAAGGTGATTCATAATCATATCGACTTTTTTCTCCAGTACACGTATCGACTTGGAAATATTTTCAATCTCACGGCGTTCTTCCGCACCCAGCATAATTACCCCTTATGTTAGTTTTTTCCCGGGCGTTTCCGCTCTCCCTCGGCCTGAGGCAGGTCCATGATCCGGTAACCGGACTTATGCAGGATACATCCTTTTTCGCCGGGTATGCATTCCTTCTTCCGCAGTTCGCACTTGTCGTTGTTTTTATATAAGCACTCGAAACTCATCAATCCTCCGCATCAACACGGGCTCAATTCCTATCCCGGTACTCTCAGGACATCGGGATTAGTCTGCGCAGCAGCTCGAAACTCATCGTTATGATACTCCATCACTGCTGCTGCGCAGTCTAACCATTTTTTCAAATTCCGACCCGTACTCAAACCCTTAAATCAAAAACATAAAATCAGGGGTTTTCTTGTCACCGCGAGCCGCAACGCTGCGAAGCAGTCTGTTTTATTCCTTATTTGGTATAAAAATAGATTGCTTCGGTTATGGTTCGGCAGGCTCACCATGACGCCTCGTAATGACAGTTATTTCTTATCCTGCGCCTTCTTAATCGTGATTACCACATTATCGCCGCGCTGGGAATTGAGTACCGTTCCCTTCAGGAGACTCTTGATCGTCTCGCTCTCGCCGGGCGCAAGCGAATCGAACACCAGAAGCACCGATACATAGTCCAGATTGTACCCTATCCCTTCGCGGTCGGAAAAATTCGCGATCGTCTCGTCCTTCGCATAGGTGGACGATTTTTTACCGAGCATCTCGTGCAATCCGGGAGGGATATTCGTATTATCGTCCGACGGGCTTTCCGGGATATAAGCGTCCCCGCTAAACATTTCGCTGCCGGTTTTCTGCGACAGTACCGGCGAATGGTAACTCCCGTGGGGGAACACGAACACCTGGTATCCCTTATACCCGAGAGCGTCGAGCACAGTCCGGGTATCCGAATCGATCGCCTCGACCTCCTTCTTCTGGAAGTTCATCACCGGTATTTCCTGAATCCACCCGCAGCCGGACATTCCCGCTACCGCGATTATTACAACAATTATTCTCGCTAACATATATCCCCCTTAGTCTTTTTTAATCAGGATGAACTCGACACGGCGGTTCTTGCGTTTGCCCTCGGGCGTGCTGTTGTCCGCGATCGGCTTGGTGTCCGCGAACCCGACTGTCGTCATCCGGTCGGCGGCGATTCCCTTCGTAATCAGGTACTTTTTGACCGCCTCCGCGCGCGCCAGCGATAACGGCTGGTTCACCTCGTAGGGGCCGGTATTATCGGTATGCCCCTGTATCTGGATGCTGTATCCCGAGTACTTCTTCAGGATTTCCGCGACACGGTCGAGGATGACCTTCGCGTTCTTCGTGAGGTTCGCCTTCCCGGTCTCGAACTCGATATTGTTGATGCGTATCTTGAGGCCCTCGGGAGTGGCTTCGACCAGGATATCCACCGATATCGGCGGCAGTTCCTTCCCGTCCAGCTTGTTCCCGATACTGTCCTCGACAGTGATCTTCACCTTGTAGTCCTGCGCGCTCTCGACCAGTTCGCCGTTATCGGAACGCCCGTCCCATGAGAACTCCGGCGCGGGCGCGCCTTCGCCGCCGAACGTTTTGAACGGTTTATTATCGGGGTCGTAAATGACCATTTTCCACTTCTTGATACCCTGAGGGTCGTCCGCCGTCAGCTTGATCTTCACCGCGTCCTTATCGCCGTCCTGGTCGGGCGAGAACGGTTGGGGCGGGTCGTACTGTACCGATACCGACGGAGGCGCGGTATCCACAATAATAGGATGGGTCTCGGACTTGGGGGTATTCCCGTTGGCGTATTCCGTCTTGAGCTCGAGGTGGTATTTCCCGTCGGGAACAGTCAGCCCCTTGTCGTCCTTACCGTCCCAGATATAGTACGCCGGGGGCTGTGTGGAGGTTATCGTCCGCGCGACATTCCCCTTATCGTCGGTCACCGTAAACGTCAGCTTCACGATGCCTGTGGTATCGGAGAAAGTCGGGGTGACCTTGACATTATCGCTGTTGCCGTCGTTATTCGGCGAGAACCCGTTCCGGTCGAGCGCGATAAAGATAGAGTAGTTCGCCGTGGAAAGATTGATATTTTTTATCGGCATGAGGGTCTTGTTGCCCGCGAGGTCCTTACCGAACACGAGGTAATCGTAGGAACCGTCGGGACACTGCACGCCCTTGGAATCCTTACCGTCCCAGATAATCTCCTTGGGGGGATTGACGCCCCATTCCCAGCTCTTGACGAGCAGGCCGTTGACATTACGGAGCTCCGCCTTCCAACTGTCGCCCGCGCTGAGTTCCTGCGTGATCACGATCGTGTCCTTATTCCCGTCCGCGTTGGGCGAGAACAGGTTGTCGCTGATACCGAGCGCCGCCGACGGCGGGGTCAGGTCGACGATCATTTTATTGGTAGTCGAGTACCCGACATTTTTCTCCTCGTCCATCGACTCCAGCACGACGTAATAATTCCCCTCTTCGACAATCGTCCCGTTATCGGTAGTCCCGTCCCATACATAGCTATCCGGTACCTTGACGGACTCCTTCTTCTCCCAGAGCTTCTGCCAGAACATGGCGAAGTCGAGCGAAATATCGCGGGCCTCGATACCTTTGACCGTCTTCACCGACTGCATGCCGCTATTGAGGATTTTCAGCATCCAGTCGCCGATCAGGCTCATATCGTCTATCTTCATATTGAGCTTGACATTATCCTGCGCGCCGTCGAAATTCGGCGAGAAGTAAATCACGCTGGCGTTCGTGATATCGAACTCTATCTGATTCTTGGGGGCTTCCGTATCGGGGAGTCCGAATGCGACTTCCGCGCCGATAAAATGCGCCGCGCTGCCGGTGTTGGACACATAGCTGTACGGGTCGTAGGAGTAGAAAATCTCCACCGGCGTCCGGTCGAACTGATACTGGAACGACGCGCCGAGGGTGAAGCAGAGATTGCCGTTATTGACGTCGCCGATACCGTTATTCCCGAAGTACAGCCCGCCCATCAGGTTGAAGTGGTCGGCGATGGTGAATTTCAGGCCGAGATTGGCGAATATATTGAGGGGCGCGAAATGGAACGTCGTATCGAACGCGAGCGAGGTCTTGAGCCAGCCCGCGTCGAGGAACTTCGTGTACGCCCCGAGCTTCAGGCCGAGTCCGGGCATCGGGGTGGACGGGTCGACTGCGGCGGCCTTGCCGATACCGGTCAACGCGAGGCCCAGCTTCGTATCGCGAAACCCGAATGCCGCCAGCTCGGGCACTTTATCCTTCAGTTGGAATATCATCCCCATATCGAGGCCGATCGCCATATCCCCGCCCGCGGGAGTGGACTGGTTCAGCAGATGCACGTTGAAGCCGAACGCGAAGTCGTCGATAATCATCTTCGCGAACCCGATATTGATCGACATCACCGACCCCGCCGACGGGGGCGTGAAGTAGATGGATTGGAGGGCGGCGGTGAGGATACCGAAGTCGAGCGGGAGGCTGACCCCGACATTACCGAGGAAGTTCGGCGTCGCGATACCGTATTGCCCGAATATCCTCAGTCGCTTATCGAACGCGGGGTTCGCGGGATTGATAAAGATATCGCCCGCGTAGCCGGAGCCGCCCGCCCCGGTGAACGCCTTACCGGAGCTCGACGGCGAGAACCCGGTGTAAATCCATTGACTGCCGTTATCGACGGCAAATCCCTGAACGAATAAAAACATTAGCGGCAGCAGTATCGCCGCCCATTTCATAGATTTTTTCATTCATCCCTCCCGTTATTCAGTGAAAAGTGGAAAGTATCAAGTAAAAGGCAAAAAACAACGTATGCTTTTTACTAAAATTATGTATCCGTATTGCTTATTTCAATTGAATTTCAGAATCAACAACATATTTGTCAAGAGAATAATTTTTGTTAAGAGAACAAATTTTTAAAAGTGATTTAACTACATCTTTTTCCCATGGTTCCATTAATGGGGAAAGAATAATTTTATCTATTAATATACTTAAATTTACCTGTATATCTATTATTGTAGGATTAAACACTAACAATCTTATTTCTCTTTCATCTTGATAATGAATATTTTTTATAGTTGCAAGATCAATAAAATTAGTAATTGGGTTGTTTATATAGTTTTTAAAATCGAAGTATCTCACTTCTTCAATATTTATATCTTCGGTTGTTTCTTTTGCTGATTCCAGAAGCTTTCCTATAGTTGACTGTAAACAAATAGAATACTTTCCATTCCCATAATTTTTCCATAAATAATAAGATTCCCATTCATTTCTACACCACGATGATACAGCAATCAGTCCTTCTTTTTTCCTATCTTTAATAAAACTAATGCTATTTTCAACATCCACTTTTTCTTTCTCTGTTGTCGCCTGCATTTTCCAACTTCTAATAGTTGCTTCTGTTAATAAACCTTCCAAAGGATCTTCAAAATCTTTTAAATATGCAAAATGTATTACACTTCGTTCGATTAAATACAAAAATTTATATACATCATAGTACTTCCAGATTTTCTGATTATATATTAATTCAAACCTTTTTCGTGGGTCATCATTTTGTTTAATTGGCATATTACCTCAAAATATTTCCTTATTAATACTTTACCTCGTCCAGTATATCGCCCATTTCACTTTCAACTATATACTTGTAACTTATCATTTTTAACTTTTTACTCATACCGCGATTACGAAGGTATCGAATTTTTCCGACGGAATTGGAAGATTATCCTCACTCAGCGCTTCGATATACACTTCAATCGCCTCGCGTATATTTTCTATCGTTTCCTCTTTCGTTTTGCCCTGGCTGATGCATCCCGGTAAACTGGGACATTCCGCCACCCAGTATCCATCTTCACCCGGATAAATAACAACCTGCCGCATCATTTCCTCCCTTTGCTATGTGAAAAGTGATAAACTTTGTCCGTTTTTAGCACATTTTAATTATACTATTTATTTTTCTTCTCTACTTCAAGGATTTTTTCAATCTTCATACACAATTCCGGTATTTCTTTTTTCACCGATTCCCACACTAAAGGGATATTTACTCCAAAGTATTCGTGTATCAACCGGTTTCTCATTGAAACAATATCCCGCCACGGTATTTCCTGATAACGGTCTTTTATTTCTTTCGGAACCCTGTTTGCAGCCTCGCCGATTATCTCAATCGCGTGAATTACGGCAAACAACGTTTTTTTATCATCCTCAAAATCCGTTTGATTGATTCCTTCGATAAAGCTATGAATTGCATTGGCAGATTCTGTTATATCAGTAAGGAAATCCAGATATTCACGCTTCACAGGTACTTTACCTCATCCAAAATATGCGTTCCGATATAAGGCTTGAGCGTATCCTTCAGCACAAGATCGATTTTAACATCCAACATATCGCCGAGTTCGTTCTGAATATGGCAGAATTCCAGAAGGCCTGGCATTTCCGAAAATGACACCAGTACATCCAGATCGCTTTCCTGAGTCGGATTACCGTTCACATAAGACCCGAACACACCGATTTCCCGAATATGGTACTCACGCTCTAAAAATTGTTTCCTCTCCGAAAGAATACGCATGATCTCTTCGAGGCGTTTCATCCCAACATCCTTATCTCCATGATAAGAGATTATATAATTGAAACATTACTTTTCACTTTCAACTTGTCACTTGTCACTTGTCACTCATATTTTATCAGCGAGAATACCGGGACTTCTATCTGCTCGCGCCCCTTGAGGAACTCGAGCTCCACCAGAAACGCCGCGCCCGCGACCTCGCCGCCGAGCTTTTCCACCAGCTTCACGATAGCGCCGCAGGTTCCGCCGGTCGCGAGGAGATCGTCCACAATCAGCACCTTCTCGCCCTTTTCTATCGCGTCCTTGTGTATCTCGATCTCCGCCTCGCCGTACTCCAGCGCATACTTCTCCGATATGACCGGGGCGGGGAGTTTCCCCTTCTTGCGCACCGGAACAAATCCCACGCCGAGGATATACGCCGCGACCGCGCCGACTATAAACCCGCGGGATTCCGCGCCGACTACTTTCTTAATACCCTTGCCTACATACTGGCGTGCAAGCTGTTCGATACTTTCCTTAAACGCGGCGGCGTCCTGCCATAAAGTGGTCAAATCCTTGAAAAGGATTCCCGGCTTCGGGTAATCGGGCACATCGCGAATAATCTTCTTGTAATCCATACCGTCTCCTTATTTCGGGAAATCCTTTTAATACCGGCCTAATATTTTCAATCGGAACTTATAATATCCTTTTCTCGTTATAATGACTGGGCGATAGTGATTGCCGATACGATAAAAATATCCACCGGTGACGCGCCTCTCGAAAGGTCGTTGACCGGTTTGGAAAGCCCCTGCAGGAGCGGGCCGTACGCCTCGGCTCCGCATAAACGCTGGGTGATCTTATAGCTGATATTTCCCGCGTTGAGGTCGGGGAATATCATCGTGTTCGCCTTACCCGCCGCGGGCGATCCGGGCGCCTTACTCTCCGCGATAAACGGCACGACCGCCGCGTCGAACTGCATCTCCCCGTCGAACAGGAAATCCGGGTTGCGCTGCTTCAGCAATTCCACCGCGTCGCGTACCTTAGTTATCGACGGGGCATCCGCGCTCCCTTTGGTCGAGAACGACAGGAACGCCACTACCGGATCGACACCGAGGAGTTTGCGGGCGCTTTCTGCGGACGAGATCGCTATATCGACCAACTGCTCGCTGTTCGGCTCGGGGACAACGCCGCAGTCGGCGTAAATAAACGCCCCGTTATAGCCGTACACCGTGTTCGGGACAATCATCGCGAAACAGCTCGATACCGTCTTCACCCCTTCCTTGGGCTGAACGATGAGTATGGACGCGCGTACCGTCTTCGCGGTAGGTGTGAGACTCCCCGAAACCATCGCGTCGACCTCGCCCTGTTTGAGCATCATCGCGCCGTAATAAACCTCGTCGGAAAGAGTTTTGTGCGCTTCTTCCTCGGTCATCCCTTTATGTTTACGCTTCTCGTAGAATATGCCCGAATACTTCTCCAGTTTTTCCGACTTTTTCGGGTCGCGGAGATAGATGCCGCTCAGGGAAATCCCCTCGTCCTTCGCCTGCTTGGTCAATTCGTCGGGGTCGCCGAGGAGATAGAGCTCCGACACGATTTTTTCCTTGATGCACATTTCCGCCGCGCGTAAAACACGAATATCACGCCCCTCCGGCAGAACCAAACGTCTCGGATTTTCCCGCGCAATACCCAATATTTTTCCCTTAAAATCGAGCATTTCCTTCTCCTTAGAAAAACAACCTATGCGTTATATTATAACGTAAGATACAGGCAAGTCAAAGAATTGAGTTTCAACATACATATCAATATAGGGGGGTTCTAAAAACTTAAATAGTTTCTAAAAAGTCTTTTCAAAAGACAATCTTCATTTCTTTCTGGGCGGCCAGAAAGAAATGAAGCAAAGAAAGAGCCGCCGCGCAGATAAAGCTCAAGAGAAGAGCCGGGAAATCCCGTAAAGGCTTAACTCGCAAGAAAGCTCTTTTTAAAGCGCAGGATTGCCATGCTCGGACAAGCGCCTTTACGGGATTTCCCGGTAGTAGAAATCGCTTTACAGTGCGCGGGTTAAACAGCCAATTGCCATTCTACTATGCAATACATATTTTGTCTATTTTGTATCTTTGGGAGAGTTATTAGAACTCCCTATAACATAAAAACAGCGAATATAAACTTTTTATGAGCGGCTGGAAAAGACGATAAGACGGACGAGATGGATGAACGCCATCGGGGTATAGGCAAGGTAGGTCAGCGCGGCGGAATGGAGCACATGGCGGATACCCTCCTTTTCCTCCGGCTCGAACGAATGTTTCTTTTCCAGCAGTTCGAACGCGATGTTGCTGGCCTGCAGTTCCAGCGGGAGAGTCAGGAGATGGAAGCACACCGCGAAGAAAAACAGATAGATACCGGCCTTGCCGACCAGCTCGAAACTGAATATCAGGCCGAGCGCGATGAACGGGATGGACAGGTTGGCGGCGATATTCACCGGGACGAGCGCGAGATTCCGCAGACGGATACCTCCCGGGTGACGCGCGTACTGGATCGCATGGCCGGCCTCGTGCGCCGCGACCCCGATCGCCATAATCGAGTCGCCGTAGTACACGTCGGTGGAAAGCCCCAGCGTCTTTTCGTCGTCGTTATAATGGTCGGTCAATAGCCCGGGCATGATCTTGATCTCGATATCCTTGACTCCCTCGGATTTCAGGAGTTCCTTCACGACCTGCGAACCGATCTTTTCATGCTTGGATTCTATATCGCGCTGGATACGGTAGTTTCGTTTGATAGTGAAGTGCGCCCATAAACAAAGGATAATGGCGGGAATAAACACTAGACAAGCCGCGTCGATCCAGTAAAAATGGCGGAGGATAGCGTTGATAAAAAGCGGCACCGGCACTCCTTTTTCGTCCGATCCCCCTCCACTATACTATAACCCGCCGTGAAAATTTGTAAAGCTATTTTTCGGTTTTATTCGTCGAAACTTCGGGGTGCTCCGCTTTGTCCTTCCATTTCAAGTAGTAGTCCACCAGTTCCTGTCTAACCTTTGGGTCTTTCAGGTACTGGTTCTTATACTCGTAATGCATGATGTAATTCGTAAATTCAGTCTCCAGCTCAGAAAGCGGTTTGTGATAGAACTCGCCCATGAGGATATCGAGGTAATTATCCGGTAACGGGAGGGGTATTTCTTTCCGCATCATTTGAAGGAAAGCGTCCAGACCGTACCTTTGAATTAGGTAGCCACAAAAGACGTATGAGTATGAAGCGTAATAATTGAGTATCCATTCGTCCAAACGGCTTATCTCTGAACTGTACAAAGTATGCCCGTATCGCAGGCTAAAATCTTTAATAATTATATCAATAGGCTCTATGAATTTTCCTTTTATCGAAAGATCAACAAGTAATTTCATTTCTTCATCGTACCCGAGTGGCGATTGATTTATTTTTTTCAGCATGGACGGGTAATTCGTATGATAATACATATTTTCAATAATCGAATCGAAACTATTAGTATTCCCGCAAAGGTATTTATCAATGTATATAAAATGAAAATATCGTGCCCTTCCTTCCGATAAAAAACCGATCTGGTTCAATTTCGATACCGGGAGAATATGCGCCATCTCATGCACGATAACCGAGGGGCTTATAAAACCATCCCATAATACTATAGTAATTTTATCACTCCAGAATTTTCCAGCACCCTTAAACGCCGTGCTCTCCGAATCGATCAATTCGATCAGCACCACCTCCGGCAGATTCTCGCCCGACTCCTTCTCGACAAACTTCACCGCCTGTTGGGCTTGCCGTAATACTAAGAGCACGGTCGCGAAATCCGCCTTGGCGGTGTTCAGTACCGCGAGGGTATGGTTGTCCCATTTGAGGCGGTAGATTGTGTCGTCCCCGTCCTTCACGGCTTCGAACTTTCCCTCGAGGTCGTGGAATCCCCCGCCCGCGCCGCAGGAAGCAAAAAATAACAATACCGATATCAGCGGCAATAGTACTGTGATGCGTTTTCTATCAATCATGGTATCCCCCTTTATTCCGTATATTATACCCCCCGGCGCGGATTTGTAAAGCGGATTTTTACACCGGAAACAATCTTTTTATTTCCCGATTATTCTTATATTATTATATAATATATCATATATTTATAAATAATATTTAACACAATATTTGAAAATTGGTAAAAACCGTATTATAGTAATCTATCGATTATTAACCGGAGGTTACTATGAAGAAGGGGTTTGTTTTAGTAGCGGGGTTATTCATGCTCCTGTCGTGCGCACCGGCGGTAGAGGAAGTTGTCCACGGCGTACTGATCGCGGGGAGTGTCAAGGTCGGTTCAAGTACGTACAACGCGGTGTACTGGGATAACGGGGTGATGCATGCGCTGGACAGCAGGGACTCCTTTGTTTATCATTCGTTTCGCGACGGATCGGATTTATATGTTCTGGGATATTATTATGATTCCGTCGGCGAGAGGCATTATGGCTACTGGAAAAATGGGGCCTTCTTTCCGCTGGGTTTTACGTTTTCATCGGTTAAAAAAATCGCGGTTGCTGACGGAACGGTGTACGTTTCGGGTAAACTGACGAATACTTCCGCGGGTTATTGGGAAAACGGCGTCTATCACAATCTCTACTCATCGAATCATTATTATATGCAGGCAATCGGAATAGCGGTCTCGGGAACAAATATCGCGGTTGTCGGAAATACTAATTTTCTCAACTCAAAGGGATATTGGCTGAATTCGGCCTACCATGAAGTAACCAATATTACAGGATGGTATTACCCCTATTTTACCGGAGATGTTCTGAAAATTCTTTGCAGTACGAACAATAACGAACTCGGTTACCTCGAAAACGGGGTATATACAACTCTCATCGCTACAAACTTCTACCCGCAATCGGTCGATGTCTACGGAACGAACGTTTACATCAGCGGATATATCTCGGACGGTTCAATATCAAAGCCTTATTATTTGAAGAACGGCGTACTCATCAGCCTGAACTGTTCCTATTCGAACGGTATTGTCGGAAAGGCCATCATGTATAATAACGAAATCTATTTCGCGGGATGTTTTGGCAACAGTACCGTGAATGCCTGCTACTGGAAAGCCGGCGGGACAAGCATCGTTCTCGACACACGTGAGTCATTCGCCGAAGTACTCAACAATTAAACCTTTTCAGGGGGCTTATAGCAATAACTATACGCCCCTATTCTTTCACTTACCCCCCCACATTCTCCGATAGGTTTACCCGTAAAATTTACTTATTCCTCGAAACGTGTTAATATTACTAAAACCACGGGAGAAGACTATGCCGCTCGAACCGACGTTAAAACCGGGCGATGTCGCGCCGGATTTCATACTGAAGGATCAGGACGGGAAGGAAACCGCGCTTTCGTCGATGCGGGGTAAGAAGGCGCTGCTGTCGTTCCACCCGCTCGCGTTCACGGGGGTCTGCGAGATCCAGATGCGGACGCTCGAACTCAAGTTCGCCGCGCTCGCGGAGCTGAACACCGTAGCGTTCGGCATCAGCGTGGACAGCGTGCCGTGCAAGAAGGCGTGGGCGGATGCGATGGGGATGACGCGCACCCGCATGCTCGCGGACTTCTGGCCCCACGGCGAGGTCGCGAAAAAATACGGGGTGTTTGTCGAGAGCGCGGGGTTCTCCGGCCGGGTGAACATCGTGATCGACGAGAACGGGAATATCGCGATGGTGAAGGTGTACGATAAGCCCGAAATCCCCGATATCGAGGCCGTGCTGAAGTTCCTGAAGGGGTAACTAGTCCTCTTTATAGGTGGGAATCCTGAGAAGGACTATCGTCCCGGTAATACCCGCCGCCGCCACTATCCCGCGTACGATCCAGTTATCGATCAGGAACATGGATATCCCGATCATCGTCCACATCATCGAAATCGATATGACTTTATATTTCAGGCGGATTGCCTTCCGTTCGCGGTACTCCCGGATATATTTCCCGAATACCTTATGATTGATAAGCCAGTTATGCAGGCGTTCCGAACTCTTCGCGTACAACGATACCGCGAGCAGGAGAAAGGGCGTTGTCGGCAGGCCGGGAATAAATATCCCGACTACCCCGGTTGCCAACGACAGGCTTCCCAGCGTAATATAGAGTATTTTTATGGATTTCCCCTTAAATATTCATATACAAATAATATGATATATTAACAGGATTCGCGGGATAAGTCAAACTGTAGAAGATTATTTCCCTTTCGGCCAGAACATCCCGACCTTCCGGGTATACTCCACATACTTCTCGCCGAAGCGGATCGAAAGGTCGTTCTCCTCGAGCACGTTGAACGCGACGAACACGGGTATCCACACGATCGAGTAGATCAGCAGGGTGAGGCTGTTCAGGATCATCGCGGCGCCGAACCACATCAGCATCTCGCCGAGCGACTGGGGATGCCGCATGAATCGATAGATACCGCCGTACATCGCGGAGTCCTTCGACGGGCGCGCGGCCTCGGCCCCGGCGTGCATGATACCCACCATCATCAGCGCGAATGTCGCCGCGGTGAACACGCTCCCGATAACGATGAGGACTGTCGGCTCGGAGGATAGCCGGATATTCAGCTTATCGCCGAACGGGAAAAGGATATATCCCGCGACAACGGCCATCTCGAATACCATCGCGAGTATCCGCATCCTCCCGCAGAACTTGTACGCCTCCTCGCCCATCCGTTTTTCAAGCGATGCGGGCTGGATGCTGATCATATACAACACTGTGAACAGGAACGACCCGAAAATAATCATCATCATACTGATTTCGCCGGTCATCATTGCCCCCTTTATAAATCGTACATTTTCCTGATGCCCGCCCAATCGATATGCGTCAAATCGGTACGCACCATATCGATCACCCTGTGGAGGTTCAGTTCGGTTTCGTCGATCCATGCGTAACGGGAATGCTCCGCGGACAGGGTTACCGACGGGTCGTCCGTGCGGCAGAGGTAGGTTACCCCGACCGTCTGTTCGTTCTCACGCGGGAAATAGGTCCACGCGAATAGCACGGTAAGTATCTCGAGGGGGTGCACCCCTGTTTCCTCGCGCACCTCGCGCCTCAGCGCGTCCTCGGGGGTCTCGCCGAACTCCATCCGTCCGCCGGGCATTTCCATCAGCCCCGCCCTGTCGCGCGCGCCCTCGCCGCGTTCGATCAGCAGAAATTTCCCCCGGCAGAACAATAACGCCTTTACCGCCGCGTGGAATATCTTCTCGCTATCCATAATTTATCCTTATATTTGAGGAATTATCACCGATTTGGAGTTGAAATTCATCCGCCATCCTTATGTGCTCCGCATTTCTTCCGAGCAGGACGGAAACCTCGATACATCCCGCTTTTCACGCGGGACACTCGGTTTCCGGCTGTTGGCTGTTTGTATTTTGCCTTTTTACACCGCCTCTATGCCGCGTTTCTTCTGAGCAAAATGGTAAAAACACCGTTGTTCGACCGAAGGAAGTTACGGCGTTTTCCGTTTTGCGACCCTTCTTCCCTGAAGCGGCATCATTGCGGGCGGGCGCTTGTCCCGCGCTCCTCGCGGGATTCTTTGAACACTTTCTTTCCCCTGCCGGAAAGAAAGTGTTATACTCCCCGTCCGAAATCTATAATATATTTTTCTATGGATTATTACATTATGGTGACGTTGGAATATTGCAGGATTGCGTCATCCTTCGGCAGGCTCAGGATGACAATACCCGGACACTGAGCGTAGCCGATGTCACCCTGAGCCAATCGAAGGGCTACACCCCCTGCATCTCACGGGCATGCACTTGTCTTCTGCAAATGCAGAGAATACCGAAGGGGTTATCAGATGTGCTTTAAAGTAACTCATTTCCAAATTGTTCAAGAATCTTGTCAATAAGAAGATTTGGATATCTATAGAGAATAATATTAGATATCCAATAACTTGAAAGACAAAGTTCTTTCTCAAGTTTAACGCTTATTGCATAAATTAAATTTTCCTTATCAAAAAAGTACTCTTTCTTATAAAAATCGATGTTCTTTTCAATGTGTTTTAATACATATTCATTAAAAATCCAGTCTGGTAGTAAAAGGAAGCTAGCAACATTACGAGCTTGTTGTTCCTGTATTTTATATTCCTCATCGTTTTTCCCGTTTTTCACCCTTATAGAATCCTCTAGCGTTTTTGCTTTATCATAGAGGTAGGAATGAATTAGGATATGTGCCAATTCTTCAGCAAGTGTAGCCCGATAATAAATTTCATCTTTTTCACCCATCCAATGATCATAATCGATCGCTATATCGAAACCGTCAATTGTTTTTAATACTACACCTTTTGTTCTGAATCTTTTTCGCAGATCGTGAATCCCGATAATATTATGCCCCGCAATATCAATCATAATTTCAATATCTAAAGGTAAGTCTGTACAATTATTCATCCCGACCTTTTCTATAAAAGCATATGCGGTGCGTCGGTAATCTTCGTATGACATCTTTCTAATCAAAGATACCCTCCTTAAACCTTCAATATTCTCTATTAATAAGTTCTGTTAAATCTTTAATTTCTTGGTCAGTCAATTTTTTATTGTTTATTGTTCTTAACAAAATTGGAATAGCTCTATTCTCTTTAAGTTCATTTTTTATATCGTTCGGATATTCCCCGTTTTCAGCTGCAGAAAGATCACGAAATTTCGTCTCTTGCTCGCCTGATACTTTTAACGCTTCAATTAATTTGTTTAAAATATCTGCTTTTTGAGGAGCAGGACTTACCGATCTTTCCACCCTTGAAAGATAAGCAGCGTCTATTCCGGTTGTTTTCGCTAATCGTCTGAGTGTTATTTCATTTTCGAGTCGAATTAATTTTAAATATTCCCCAAATTTCATAATAGCCTCCTTTTAATCTTTATATGTTGTAATTGTACTACAACATTCTAAAAAAAGCAAGAGGTTTGATGAATATTTTATCAGATTAACCTTCCCTCTGCGAAGGGTCTCATTCACTTCCCCGCAAGCATTTCCCGCGCGTGCGCCATAGACGTGTCGGTCTCGCCGCCGAGCATCCGCGCCACCTCGTTCACACGCTCCGCGTCCTCGAGCCGCCGCACCTGCGTAAACGTTTTCCCGTCCCGCACGTCCTTCGCGACATAGTAATGCGCGTTCGACTTCGCCGCGATCTGAGGGAGATGCGTGATGACGATTAACTGCCGGGAGCGCGCGAGTTCGCGTATCTTCTCCGCGACATGATTGGCGGTCACTCCGCCGATACCGACATCGATCTCGTCGAATATCAGGGTCTCGATGGAATCGTTGCCCGCGAGGATGGATTTGAGCGCGAGCATGACGCGCGATATTTCGCCGCCCGACGCGATCTTGCGCAGGGGCTTGGGTTCCTCGCCGGGGTTCGGCGATATCATAAATTCCACGTAATCGATGCCCGCGAGCCCTACCTTGACCGCGCGGTCGTTGATACGGATCGGGCTGGCTTCGTCCTTGATATAGCTGATCCCCGCGATAAACTCCGATTTCTCCATCCCGAGGAAGGCGAGTTCGGTCTTTACCGCGAGCGCGAGCTTTTTCCCCGCGTCCTGACGTTTCCGCGAGAGTTCGAGGCATGCGTCGATCAGGCGGCGCTTGACGTCCGCGATCTCCTTGTCGATCTTCCCGATCTCCGCCGCGCGGTTCTCGAAACGCCCGAGCTTCGCCGAGCATTCCGCGCAGTACGCGTTCAGTTCCGCGATCGACTGCATCCTGTATTTTCGCTTGAGGTCTTTTATCAGTTCGAGACGGTCGGTCAGGCCGTCCATCTTCCCGGTGTCGTAATCGACTTCGTCCATATACTCGGAGACCAGTTTGACCGCCTCGCCCACCTGCGCGGACGCGTTCTCCAGAATCTCCGCGAGCTCGGCGTACTTCGGGTCAATCCCGCTGATCGGGTTCAGGTCGCCGAGCGCCTTCGCGAGCCGCCCGCTCACCGACAACTCCTCCTGGTAGAGTTTGCCGTACGCCCCGTTCAGCGCGGTCTGTATCTGCTCGGCGTGCTCCATCCGCTTGAGCTGTTCGGCGAGTTCTTCCTCTTCCCCGTCGGCGAGCTTCGCTAATGTAATATCCTTCACCGCGGTATCCCAGTACACCTTCTCTTCTGCGAGCTTTTTCTCGTCGATCTCGAGCTCCGCCTTCGCCGCGAGTTTCGCGTTCAGTTCGGCGTAGATCACGCCGGTCTTCCGGCGGTCGTCCCATAGTCCGCCGTAGGAGTCGAGGATATCGATATGCACCTTCTGCTGGAGAAGGAGCTGGTGGTCGTGCTGGCCGTGGATATCGAGGAGCCATTGCCCGATCTCGGATATCCGCGTCAAGGTCTCCTGCATCCCGTTGACAAACGCGCGGCTCTTGCCGCCGTCGGCGGCTACCTCCCGGCGGATAATCAGCCCCTCCGACGCGTCGATATTCATCTCGGCGAGCCGTTCGCGGGTATAGGCGTCGTTCACGGTAAACGATGCTTCGATCACGGCGCGGTCGCTCCCGGTACGGATGACCGCCGAGTCGCCCTTTTCGCCTAAAAGCAGGCCGAGCGCCCCCACGATAATGGATTTCCCCGCGCCGGTCTCCCCGGTAAACGCGTGAAATCCCGTACCGAAGTCCAGTTCCAACGTATCGATAATGGCATAGTTTTTAATAAAAATCCTGTCGATCATACCTTCCATCCCAATTTTTCACGAAGCGTCTCGAAGAATTTGCTGTCGCCGAAATAATACATCTGGACCGGATGCGGGAACTTGCGCACGATTATCACGTCGTCGGTCATCAGTTCCTTATGCTCCTGCCCGTCTATCGAAAGGATCACGCCGAGATCGGCGGTGCAGTTCCGCAGTTCTATCTCCTTATCGCCGCTCATCACAATCGGGCGTACCCCGAGAGTGTGCGCGCAGATCGGCGTAATAACGAATCCTTCCAGCCCGGGAAGGAGCACCGGCCCTCCGGCGGAGAGGTTGTACGCGGTCGACCCGGTGGAGGTGCAGACGATAACGCCGTCCGCGCGGTACCGCGATAACGGTTCTTCCGACACGCGCAGGTCGATATCGACCATACGCGAGACCGCCGCGCCCCTGCTGATGACCGCCTCGTTCAGCGCCTCGAAGTGCGCGATAATCTGATCCCCGCGCCGTACTTCGACATCCAGCATCATACGCCGTATATATTTTGCCTTGCCGCCTAGTATCTTGTCAATAATTGTCTCTATATTTTCAGGGTTAATTTCCATCAGGAAGCCCAGCCGTCCGGCGTTGATACCCACTATCGGGATATTCAGCCCGTGAAGGGTGCGGGCGGTAAAAAGGTAAGTGCCGTCGCCGCCGATAGCGAATATCACCTCCATCGGGGGATATTTCGCGAGCGCTTCCGGGGAGTATTCTTCCGGGGAGAACACCGCGCATTCCACCCCGCGTTCCCGGAGCAGACGTTCCATATTTTCGCAGATCGCCGCCGTATTGGGCTTTCTCCGGTTGACTATCATTAACGCGTTTTTCATTTCCGTTTTCTCCCTGTCAGAAAATCGACTATCCGTTCCTTCACCCGCTGGAAAAATATCCTGATGGAATGCGTGCCGAACCTGTCCGAAAAATCCTTGACTGCATGCTCGATCGCGGTATCCCCGTACTTTTCCTTGAGGTAATGCCAATGATCCATGATCCATATATAAAGGTCGCCCTTCGTACGCCCGGGGAACCGCCGGAGTATCTTCGTGCGGGTGACCACGTTTATCACGATCAGGTATGCGTCGTAATACCACCGCCGCACCGCTTCTTCCCATGTCGGGTCGCGGTGTTCCTTCTCGCCGAGCAGGTACTTATAAGTGACTATATGCTCCAGTAAACGGTAATATCCCCACGGCGCGGTCAGATCGAGATGCACGCCGGGGACTATTTCATCCAGGTGAGTCCGTTCGAGAAAGAAGTTATAGCTTTCCGCGATCAGGAGCCCCTTCTCGGTCAGGTGCTTCTCCGTTATCGGGACGCGTGTAAAAAGCTCCACGACCTCCGCGTCGATAAACGCCTGACCCTTTTCGAGCGCGACCGACACCCTGTGATTCCCGTCGCGGACAAAGTAGTACTCGCCGATCTTATAGACCGATATCGGGGGGAGGTCGCGGTTATCGAGGCGCGCGATATCGATGCCTTCCCAACGGTCGCGGGTATGCTGCTGCTGGGGCATGAAGTTGATATCGAAGTCCTGGTAACGCCCCTCGCTCCCGACAATTCTGTCGAGCGGAATGGAGCTCATCCCGCGAAATACCATCCCGTGCGGCGAAAGCAGGTACTTTACCTCGTCGAACTGGAATAATTGATTGTTCACACTGAATATTGTGGAAAAAAGACGGTTAAAAAACGCTTTATTACGCGCGCGCTCAAAATCCATTTTCGCTATGTTCTGGTTTTCATTAAAAGGATACATCGCGCTACCCTGTATTTTAATTCAGATCGAGAATCTGATAATCATAACAATTAATCACCCGGGTACCGAGATACTCCGTTTCACGGGGAATATTCCGGTCGTAAAGATGGATATGCCCGTGAAGGAGGTATTTCGGGCGGAATTTTTCGATAAACCACCTGAACGCCTCGAATCCCCGATGGGGCAGGTCTTTCCCGTCATGGATATCCAGCGGCGGGGCATGAGTGACCAGTATATCCGCGAAACTTCCCCGCCTGAAACGGTTCCACCAGAGTTTGGGGACAAGCCGGTATATCTTCCGCTTCATCTCCTGCTCGGTATATTGATGGTCACCGCGGTTGTAACGCATGGAACCTTCCAGCCCGAAGAACGATAGATTCCCCAGCGACACCGACCGGCGGTCGAGATTAATGCCGCCGAAGTTGCCGTCACGGTTATAATTCAGCGCGGACTGGTAGAAATCGTTCCCATACGCGGCGTCATAGACGGCATTCTGCGCCTTGATATCGTACTGGTCGTGATTTCCGCACACATAGTAAAGAGGTTTTCCAAGCATCGAGACGAGATAATCCAAATAATACTCGGGGAGATCGCCGCAGGATATAATTAAATCCACGTTCCCGGCGATTTTTTTAATCTGGGGGCTATACAGAAACTTATTGACTTCATCGCTGACAACAAGAACTCTCAAAGCTATTCTTTACACCTCTTCAATATGTTTCTCTATAAACGCCTCAAAGTCAGGCCGGCTCATTTTATCCTTATAAACTTCCCAGATAGAATCGATCAGTTCAGCTTTGGTAGCGAATTTTACGCCCTTCTGAGCATCTTCGAGAGTTACTTTAAATGCCATGCGGTAGCCTCCGTAATCATAATTATCGAAATAACCCTACGCCCCTTCAGTTACCATTACTTAATCTCCAGCATCCTGACAATACTCCGTCTCGCCTTATCCGCAACCTCCGGGTCAACCTTCACCTCAAACTGATCGTAACGGAGCGAGTCGAGCACCTTCGGCAGCGTAATCTTCTTCATATTCGCGCAGCGCATCGGCTTCATCGGTTCGATAAACTCCCTGTCGGGAAACCGTTTCGCAAGCGCGTGCAGCATCCCGCACTCGGTCACCACGATGAACTTTTTCGTTTCGGGGTGACGCTCCACCGCGGCGAACATCTGGCCCGTACTGCAAACCTCGTCGGCGATATCGAGAATATTCCTCGGGCATTCGGGGTGAGCTATTACCAGCGCGCCGGGATTCGCTTCCTTCGCACCGATAATCGAATCGATATCCGCCTTCTGATGCACCACGCAATACCCTTCCCATAACACCATCGGTTTGCCGGTCTTCCGGCGTATATAATCGCCGAGGTTCTTATCGGGAAGAAATACAATTTTATCGCTTTCGATACTGTTAATTACTTTCTCCGCGTTACCCGACGTACAGCAGATATCGATCTCCGCCTTCGTTTCGGCGTGGGTATTCACATACGCCACGAAAACATGATCGGGATACACCTTCCGCCATTCCCGTACCTGCTTGACTGTCGCGAAATCGGCGAGCGGGCATCCGGCCTGCATATCCGGAATCAGCACCCGTTTATCCGGGTTCAGGATCGCCGCGGTCTCCGCCATAAAGTACACCCCGCAGAATACAATCAACGGTTCGCTGATCTGCGCGGCGCGGCGGGCTAATTCGAGGGAATCCCCCGTAAAATCCGCGATATCCTGTATATCCGCCGTCTGGTAATTATGCGCCAGTATTATCGCGTTCTTCTCTTTCTTCAGCCGCCCGATCTCAGCCTTCATCTCTTCTAATTCCATCGAAACGCGACCTCTCATCGCAATACGTCGCGGGACGCACTGGCAGTAATTAATTATAGGCAATTTCCCGGAAATGTCAACAGATTTTTCCGTTTTTGTTACTTATAGGCGTTTAACAGCCCCTCCGCCTGCTTCCGGTTCTTATCCAGACGCATCATCAAGTTATCGATCACTTTGTAATAATCCAGCATCCCCGTCTTCATTTTATACATCTCGTCCTCGAGATCGAAATGATACCCGTAAATATCGAAATTGAGGTGGTATCCCTTGACGGCGTCGGCCTGCTGAGCGTAACCGATCGCGAGATTCCAGTACTTCCTGGCCTCGCCGAAGTAAAACTCCGCTATTTCGTAACCGTCGAGATAGAGCTTGAGGTATTCATGGTTATAGAACTGGATGTGCTCCTGGAAGAAATAGTACCCGTAGTCGATATACGCCTGGGTCAGAAGCCGGCAGATATGCATCATCAGCAGGTTCTGGTACTTCCGGTACTGGTTCTCGTTGGTTACCGGTACGAGCGCCTTGATGGGGTTGTCGAACGGGACGCAGTAGGCGTACTCGAGGAAGGATATATTCCTGCTGATATTGTCCTGATCGCTGTACAGCCATTGATCGAACAATCCGACGAATTGTTCCTTATAACGGTAATAATCCGGGACCTGCTTGAACTTGAAGTCTTCCTTGTCCGCGAATCCGTTTACCGACGCGAGCAGAATCAACCCGAATAAGAATAAATAATTTCTCATGCTTTTTTCCCAAAAGTATTCTACATCTAATATCGGTTTGGAAATAAAAAGGATTAATCCTAAACGGCAAGGAAAAACGTTTTGCGGGATAAACTTTCTTTCTGACACCAGAAAGATGATATGATAAAAGACCGGTGAGAAAATCCTTTTCTAATTCTGAATAATCAAATTGAGATAGAAAAGGAGTAGATAGGTTATAGGTTGGCCGCTTTCTTAGGGCAAATGACCCTGACAGA
>JABLXV010000038.1 GCA_013177895.1 Brevinematales bacterium
CTTTAGATACTACGACCATGAAAGACCGCACCAGAGCCTGGGTTATAAGCCGCCGGCTTCGATATACTTTTCGCCTGTTGACAAAACCGGAAAGGCGGCTTAGAATGACTGATGTAAGAAAAGAGCACAGCAAGATTCAACTTAACTTGCCCCTAAATCTGTCCAAACACAGGGGCGCACCTTAACGATTGTGCTTGAAGAGTTCCCAGTGTCGGCAATTGAAGCGAATATCACCCGCGAAACCGCGCCGGACAAGAAAACCATGGGCAAATCGGGCGGAAATGTGAAATAGAAAAAGTATAAAACTTTTGACATTTTTACCTGTCGATTTTACCCTATGTTTTAACAAAATTTCTACCCGGGTAAAATCGGAGCAAATATTGAAGTAAATGATATTATCGGAGGTGATATATGAAAGGGAAAATCTTTTTATTTGTGGGAATCATCCTGATCGGTGTTGCGGCAACTGTGTTTTTTAGTGTCAGCGGCGCGAATTTGAATTTCCACGGTATGGCTTATCAGCAGGTATCGGGTCAGACCGCGGAAATCGGAACCATAATTATCAAATTTGGTGTACCGGGTCTGCTGGGCGTATTAGGACTGATCTTTCTCATCCTCGGGATTAGCGGTATGGGAAAAGATGCGGGTAGAGTAAAAATGATGAAATATATCCTTCAAACCGGCGCTGACGCCGAGGGTACGGTCACATTCGTGGATAAAAACTTCAGAATTCTGATCAATCATCTGCCCATCTATTCTATTGTCGAATATAAATTCACGGATATGAACGGACAGGAATATGTGAAAAGAAGCGATAACGTGAGTTCTGAAATGGTAGTCAGAAGTGGAATAGCGGTCGGCAAAAAAGTTAAAGTTAAATATCTGCAAACCGACCCAAGTCAAAGCGTGATGTTCTTTGCATAAAGTGAATTTGGTTAAACATTTTCAGCAAGTTTGAGGTGTTTTTTAACCGTTCTCAAAAAAGTAGGCAAGTTATATTACTTTATCCTATAATAGTGATAGAAAATGGGTTAATCGTTATTCATCATTCTGAATAGTAAAACTTTGATGTAAAAAATCCTACTGGGGTACTGCGTGTACTACTTACCCTAATCCCGATGCGAATCAGTCTTGAAGGTTATCATTTTGCCCGTGATAATGGAAAAATTATCCATCACGGACTATTTTATCATCCGGGGATTCACTTCTTTCCCTTCTTCGATACGTGCTTTCCTGTCGTCTCTCCGATAAACTTCTCTTTATCGAACGTTTCCCAGAATCCTTTCCCCGGCCGGGTGTCGCTTACCTCGTACTCGACCATTGCCGATAATTTCCGTATCTCGGGCCGTATCAGGTTCTGAATGCATTCCGGGATATGCCGTTTATGGTCTAAGTGGTTCTGGACACAGAGCACGCAGTTTCCCCGGATCGGGCATTCCCCTTGAGTGCACGTACAGGATTTGTTATAAGAAATTCCGAAATCTTTCATAATACCTTCCCATAAATAAAAAATCCGGCAGGGACCGCCCCGCCGGATAGATAATCAAAGTTCTATTATTATATTTTCTGCGGTACGGTTTTTCTATTGAACACGAGCCCCAAGAGGTACATCACGCCGAATGTTAGCGCGACGCCGATCAGCCCGGCGATACCTGTCGATAACGCGGGATTGGCGATACCCGCGACCGAGTAATCCGTTAAAGGAGAAACGAATGACGGAGCCGTTTCATGGAGCGCGTTAAATTTCGCCGCGACCCATTCCAGCCCGTCGGGAAAACCGCTCGCGAGCGGGCTCAGTACGAGCGCGACCACCGCCGCCGAGACGAGGGGGATACCCGCCGACATCTTCCGTGACGACGCGACTTTCTGGTTAGCGAACGCCAGCCCGAGGAGCGCGGTCAGGAGACCCTCGCCGATGCCGATCAGGATATGCACCGAAAGCATCGCGGGCAATCCCTGCGCTAACGCGATCTCGCCGCCGACGCCGATTTCCAGCGCGCATGCGACGGACGCGAGCACGGTGGAGAGCCATGCCCCCGCGAACAGGAGGCCGTATTTCATCACCGGGTTAGCGGAGATTTTTTCATTCTTATAGAGGCGGGTCAGGATGATGCCGGGGATCGCGCCGATCAGCGCCATATTGATAATATTCGCGCCGAGGACATTGAGACCCCCGTCGGAGAAGATGAGCCCCTGGATAGCGAGGATAATGGACATGGAGATGACTCCGAACGGCGCGCCGAGGAGCAGGATGGCAAGGGTGGTGCCGATCAGGTGGCCGGAAGTCCCGTCCATAACGGGGAAATTCATCATCTGCGCCGCGAATATCAGGGAGGTTACCGCCGCGAACTTCAACGCGGTGGGCTTTTCCTTCGCGCGTAACGCCAGAACCGACGCGGTGGTGATTCCCGCGGCGGCTATGCCTGCCGTGACCGGACAAATCGCGCCCTGTAACATATACTGAGGAATATGCATAGTTTTCTCCATGAAATTTGTTTCTATTATAGTAATTTATAGAAAATATTTGTCAAGCAAAAAGCGGTATAAATCATTGTAAATCAGGCGGTTATAAACATTAGTAACAATAAACGATTGCAGGGAGGGGAAAGGTAATAAGACTCGCCGGATATGAAAATAAGTGCCCGCGTATTTGCTTTATTTTCAAGTCCCCGTTAAAATTAATATTTGCAATTTTCATTGTAGAGGTTGAATTATGCCCGGGATCAAAATCGGAAGCGGAAAGCTGGACGTACAGGACGGAAAGCGGATTATCGATGTGCTGAAGGAATTGAAGGAGAACCGCGCAACGGCGAAAGAGTTCGGCGTGGCCGGCGACCTGGACGAGGCGATTATCGCCGAGTATAACGGTGTCATGCGCGATTTGTCCGCCCCCCTCGACGAAGAGGGTTACGTCAGGTTTCTCACGCCCCGCACGATCGAGGGACTGGATACCCTGCGTCACAGCGCGTCGCATATTATGGCGATGGCGGTGATGCGCCTCTTCCCCGGCGCCAAGCTCGGCATCGGCCCGACGATTAAGGACGGGTTCTACTACGATATGGATATCCCCGGCACTGTGGTCGACGAAGACCTCGCGCGTATCGAGGAGGAGATGCAGAAGATTATCGACGAGAATCTCCCGGTAGCGCGGAAGGATATTTCCTACGACGAAGCGAAGAAACTGTTTGCTAAAATGGGACAGGACTATAAGATAGAGCTGATCGACGAACTGAAGGCGCAGAATATCACCATTTACACTCAGGGCGATTTTACCGATCTCTGCCGCGGACCGCATATCCCGTCCACCCGTCACCTGAAGGCGTTCAAACTCCTTTCGGTTGCGGGAGCGTACTGGCGGGGCAGCGAAAAGAACAAGATGCTCACCCGTATCTACGGGACCGCGTTCGCCGATAAGAAGGAGCTCAAGGAGCATCTCGAACTGATCGAGGAGCTCAAGAAGCGCGACCACCGCAAGCTCGGAAAGGAGCTCGGCCTGTTCAGTTTCCATGAGGAAGCGCCCGGGATGCCGTTCTGGCTCCCCAACGGTGTGATCATGAAGAATATACTGGTCGATTTCATGCGCGGCAAGCTGAACGAACTGAACTATATCGAGATACAGACCCCGCAGATACTGAAGGATACTTTGTGGACACGCTCGGGGCATATGGATAAGTATAAAGAGAACATGTTCTTTACCGGTACCGTCGAGGGGGAAAACCTCGCGATCAAGCCGATGAGCTGTCCCGGCGGATTTCTCGTATACCGCGAGACCAAGCACTCGTACCGCGAGCTTCCTCTCAAGGTCGCCGAATTCGGAATCGTGCACCGTTACGAACGATCCGGGAACCTGCACGGGCTTTTCAGGGTACGCGGTTTTACGCAGGATGACGCGCATATATTTATGACCCCCGACCAGATCGAGGGACAGATTATAGAACTGATCAAGCTGATCGACGAGGTTTACTCGGCGTTCGGATTCCAGTACAAGCTGGAGTTGTCGACCCGGCCGGAGATGTCGGTCGGTTCCGAGGAGATGTGGGAAAATTCCACTGAGGCGCTGCGTCAGGCGCTGGTCAAGTCCGGCAGGGAGTTCAAGATCAACGAAGGCGACGGGGCGTTCTACGGCCCGAAGATCGACTTCCATCTCGAGGACGCGCTCGGGCGCACTCACCAGTGCGGGACTATCCAGCTCGATATGAACCTGACCGAACGTTTCGACCTGAACTATACCGCGGCGGACGGGCAGGAGCACCGGGTGGTGATGCTGCACCGCGCGATCTACGGCAGCCTCGAGCGTTTTATCGGCATACTGATCGAGCACCTCGCCGGGAAGTTCCCGGTATGGATATCGCCGGTTCAGGCGGTCATACTGCCGGTATCGGATAAGTTCAACGATTACGCCGCGACTGTCCTTGCCGAATTGAAGAAGGCGGGTATCCGCGCGGAAGCGGATTATACATCGGAGAAGCTGGGGTATAAAATCCGTCAGGCGACGCTTAAAAAAGTCCCGTATATGCTGATAGTCGGCGAGAAAGAGGTCGAGGGCGGGAATATTTCCGTCCGCAGCCGCGATAAAGGCGATCTCGGCGCAACGGGTATTTCCGAATTTATTAAAAATATACTTGAGGAAAATCAAAAAAGACTATAAAATAAAGGCGGCTCTAAGCGCCGTGCTGACGAAGACGGAAATTTAACTATTTTCCGTCACTGCGATGAGCAACGCGAAGAAGCAGTCTATATAACATTTTACACATTAATGAAATAGATTGCTTCTACCGCGCTTTAAAAATGCAATGTATCGCGGGGCTCGCAAAGACATTATGAGTTTGTCATCAAGCTCTAAGCGCAGGGTAATTGTATGCAATTAATAGCGAATTGAGATTTTAACCGGGAACGCCCTATGGTGGATTTCGGTTCATAGAAAGACCATGTTTCACCGTATTGTAAAGGAGGATTCACATCGCAGAAAAAGACGGGCTGCCGCCCAAACCACAACCGAAGGATAAACTTCGGATTAACGATGAAATCAAGGCGAAGGAAATCCGTGTCATCGGAAGCGACGGTTCCCAAGTCGGAGTGATTACGGTGGAAGAAGCGTTGAAGATGGCGGCGCTGGACGAGCTCGATTTAGTCGAGATTTCTCCCGAAGCGGATCCGCCAGTATGTAAAATCGTCGATTTCGGCAAGTTTATATACCAGCGTGAGAAGAAGGTCAAAGAGGCGAAAAAGAAGCAGAAGATTATCGAACTGAAAGAGATGAAGTTCAGCCCGAAGATCGATAAGCACGATTACCAGTACCGGGTACAGCATATCCTGAACTTCCTCGATAAGGGCGATAAGGTAAAAGTGACCATCCGTTTCCGCGGGCGCGAGATGAGCCATACGGAATTCGGGTTCGAACTGATACAGAAGATACTGGAAGAAGTGAAGGAATTTTGTACGATAGAAAAACCGCCGAAACTCGAGGGACGCAGCCTCACCGCGGTACTTTCACCGTTAAAGAAAAAATAAACTGTTCGGAGGAATTAGATGCCCAAGCTTAAAACGAACCGTTCCGCCGCGAAGCGTTTTTATGTCAGCGGAAGCGGAAAACTTTTGCGCAGAATGGCGGGCAAGAGCCATCTTTTATCACATAAATCGAGAAGACGAAAACGGGTTCTTTCGATGCCTACTGAGATTTTCAAGGGCGATCAGGCACGTATCAAGCACCTGATTCCCTATCTATAAAATGAACGGAGGAAATGAATGAGAGCACGATACACGGTTGCCGGGCGCGAGAGACATAAACAGGTCCTGAAGCGCGCCAAAGGCTTTTTAGCTTCCCGCAGATACCGTATCAAGGTCGCTAAGGAAGCAGTCACGCATGCGATGCGTCACGAATATGTGGGGCGCAAGCAGAAAAAGAGAGATTTCCGCGCTCTCTGGATTACCCGCCTCAACGCGTTTGTGCGCGCGGAGGGGATTACCTACTCCCGTTTTATCAACGGGCTGAACAAATCGAAAGTCGATATTAACCGTAAGATACTTGCCTATCTCGCTGTTACCGATCCTGATGCGTTGCGGAAATATGTCGAGATTGCCAAGGCGGCAGTCGGCAAATGAGAAGAGTCCGCACTTTTGCGACTTTCTTCTTATTTATACTGATTATCATCACTTCGGGAGCCCGCCCTTTATGGGGTAGGCTTCCGAATTTGCATTTATTGGATAACTACTATTGTAAAGAGAACGAGACCCTCCTGTTTCTGGAATACCAGAATATCGGCTTGGAAAAAACATCCCTGCACGCGATGATTTTTTCGGTGGAGTATGGGATTAACCAGAATCTCCAGCTCGGGTTCAATGTCCCTTATCTCATTATGAGCGGGGCTTATGATTCCGGCGCGCTGGGTAACCTGTCTGCTTTCATCAAGTTCTCCATCGCGAAATCGGACGTGCTGACATGGCTGTTTTCCGGCGAGCTTTATTTCCGTTTCGCGACAGGCATCTCGTCGGACGAGGGGATTCGCTGGGTGGGCGGCGTCCCGCATAATTATTACCCATTCGTGTCGCGGACGACATTGTTTTCTCCGTCGGTAATCGGCTCCCTTCTGATAGGCGAGGTGATGCTGAATGCGTCGTTCGGATATAAGAGCGAGGGTTCTGCCGACGAGGGGCTTTTCGATTTCGCTATCGAGTACGACCGGATCGATTTCCAGGTATCCGCCGATTATTTTTTTAAATTTATCCTCAATCCCGTCGACGAACTGTTTTTATTCTTCCGTCCCGTGGGTTATTTAGAGTATAAGCTGAATCTCAGCGAAAAAATTATGATCCCGGACGGGTTCTATACGACGCTGGAATTGAATTTCAAGCTGAAGAATATCCTGCGATGGAAGTTTTTATTCTCGTTACCCGTGTTCAGTATGGCGCCCATCGGCAGTTATGTGTTTTCCGTCCAGATAGGAAAATCCTTTTAGAATTGGATAGGGAAAGTCGATAAATATTCATGCGCGGTTTGACATTACAGGTAATGTAATCTTCATGATTTAACAATAGAATCCCCCGTTTTAGTGGCGGGGTAGATAAGCGGCATTACAAATTTGAGGGTTTCATGGATATCAGAGAACTCTCTGAAAAAGATTTTACTATCCGGCTGAAAGAAACTGCGCTCAAAAGTGGGGTATACTCCGATGAATTCTCGCGTTATGCCAGCGAGTTATTTAACCGTTATTACCCCCAGGGATATAATATCGCCCGGTATTACGGGCTTGCGCATGACGACGCTTCGGACGCGGTGCAGAACGCGATCATCAAGACATTCCATTCCATAAAAAAGTACGATACGAAGCGGCTTTTCAAGCCGTGGTTTTTTAAAATTGTGATGAACTGCGTCCGGGATAAGTATAACGAGCTTCGGCGGGTTCGCCATGAAAAACTGGAAAAAGCTCAGGAGATGTCAAAAGAAATTTTCGAAGAATTTCACATTAAGGAGTCTTTGAACGGTATTATTAGTAGATTGCCGGAAAAATTGAAATCGGTCGTCCTTCTCCGCGTTTATGCCGATCTGGAGTTCGAATCGATATCGAAAGTTCTCGGAGTAAGCGTCCGGCAGTTGCATAATAGACTAAAAGAGGCGTATAATATGATAGAAAAATCGCTCAACGAAGGGGCGTAAAAAAATGCCCAAACGCATTGATAATGTAGAAAACTTTTTACGTGAACATACATATTCTCATCATCGCACCGAGTTCGGCGATGTATGGAAGAACTTTTATCAAACAAGATTTAAGGAGGAACATATGGCTGAGAAAAAGGGAGGCCTGAAGGTCTTTATCTGGGTATTCAGTTTTCTTGTGGTAGTCGGCGTAGGCTGGTTCGCGCTCACCAAGTTCAGCGCGGTTCAGCTGAAAGGTAAAATAGACAGCGGCGAAGCGATGCTGGTCTCCATGACTGTCGGGCAGGTGGACGCCAAGAAGGGCGACGCCGCCGAATGGAATCCGCTCTACTCTGACGATACGCTCCAGATGGGCGATATTGTCCGCACCGGCACTAAATCTTACTGCGAGCTCCAGATGGTCAATAAAGGGATGTTCCGTGTAGAGGGCGATACCGAACTCGTAATCGCTTCTCTTATCGGGGATACCGGTAAAATGGACGCGAAGATCAAGCTATCGAAGGGACAGGTCGCTATCAAGCCGAAGAAACTCGGCGAAGGCGAAGTGTTCCAGGTCGAAACTTCGTCCGCGATAGCCGCCGTCCGCGGTACTACGTTCAGTATCACGGTTGACGATCAGGGTTCGACTAAGGTTGCTGTTTCGGAAGGTAAGGTCTCGGTGACCCCCAAGATTAACGCTATTAATAACGCCGAGAAGAAAGGGCAAATCAGCAAGGACTCTGTCGCTATGCTGAACGAGGAACTCGTTAAAGCCGTCGATGTATCTCCCGGCGAAGAAATGGTGATGGATCAGAAGAAAATCAACACGATGGATAAAGCGATCGCGCAGGCTATCGACGAGGTTTCGAAGGAAAGCGGCCCCATCACCGGTGAAAAGATGATGGCGTCGAAGGCCGAGATTTCCGGCGCGATTGTCACCAAGGCGATGGCCGTCATCGTATCCGAAGATGATCTGAAGGTTACCCCGCAGGAAATGGTAAATGCTTACAGCATCTCCGCGAGCGTGGTGACCAAGCAGAACCTGACCGAAGAGAGCAAGAAGACTCTCGAAACGGTCAGCGAGGATAAGATTGTTAAGGATGTCGATCTGTTTGCTAAGATTACGATCGGCGCGACCCCCGCGGGCGCGGAAGTTTATCTGAACGACGAATTTATCGGCCTCGCTCCGGTACAGAAACTGATATTAAAAGACAAAACTTACAACCTGATGCTTGTGAAAGAAGGGTATGAAAATTACACTTCGTCTATTAACGCCGGCGGAAATATCAATATCGAGATGAAGGTCGAGGCTCAGCCTGTTGCGGTTGTCCCGGAGACCAACGCGGTCAGTCCTGTAGTTACTAACGAAATAGAAACTGACGTAACCCCCGTGGAACCGGAGAAGCCGGTTGTCGATAAACCGAAGGTGAATAAACCTAAAGTAGATAAGCCCAAAGTGGACAAGCCTAAGGTAGATAAACCTGTAGTAGATAAGAATCCTGTTATAGAGCCGGACAAGACCCCCATAGTCCAGAAGCCCAAGGCCGGCGATTTGATTTGGAATAAGCCTACCGGCGTCAGCTTGGGCGCGGGTACGATCAACGACCCGTTGTATTACGACGGTAAAATATTCGCTACGTCGGGAAATAATCTCTATATCCTTTCCATCGACGGTACGCTGCTGAAATCGATTGCGATTTCCCCCAACGACCAGACCCTGACCCGTCCCGAGGCCGGTAACGGTCTCATCATGGTAGGTTCCGATAAGGGTAAGGTATATGCTTATAAGCCTAACGGCGACCTCGCATGGAAGTCCGACTCCGGCAGTCCCGCGTTCCCGTCCGCGTCTCCTGTAGGAAGCGGCGGTGTGGTCGCGGTGCCGACTATGGACAAGGGCTTGCAGGTATTCGATAAGAACGGTTCGCTGAAGGCGTCGGTCGAGTCGAAAGAAGTCATTTTCTCATCGCCGATCATCCTGAAGAACGGTACTCTGTTGGTTTACGCCAACGATACCGGCGACGTTATCGGTTACGATATCGCGAGCAAGTCCAAAATTTGGACGCAGGCGTTCGGTATCAAACGTATCACCTATCCGTTTGTCGGCAGCGACAGCGTGGTGGTCATCCTCGACCGGAGCACCGGCATGCTGATCGGGTTCAACCCCGAGACGGGTAAGGAATTGTGGAGGAACACGATTGCCGACCTGAAATCCACCGAGGTCAACCCGGTGTATGACGACGGTTATGTCATCCTTGTGAACGCGAGCAAGACTACGGTTTACGCGGTCAAAGCGTCGAGCGGTAGCAAGGTGCTCGATAAAGATATCAAGGGCAAGATTTCCGGCAAGCCTTATGTGACTAAGAAAGTGGTCTATGTCGGGACTGCCGACGGTAAGGTATTCGGCTACGATCTGAATACGAAGAAGGAAGTAGTCAAGTACGCGCCTGAGAGCGATACCGGCGAAGTTTCTATCATTGTCGCGGACAGCGAGGGTGTTTACTCGGTGAATGAGACGGATATGACTAAGATTCAGAATTAAGCTCACGAGAATAGCGAAACGCCCGGTCTTAGGATCGGGCGTTTTTTATTGCCAAATCGGCGATTCATTCTTATAATAATTCGTTATGGGGAATGGTGGCATGCAGATTGTCATTGCCTGTCCGTATTGCGGAAGGCAGGATTTGCGAAGCAATTTATGCAAATCTCTAATGAACGAACAGATATTTTTATTTCGGATATTTTTACGGAGACGCCTATGAAACCTGGGACGATGGGTTATTGGATATTCACGGGACTGCTGGCGGTTCTGGTCGGATTTGTGGGATTCGGCATCGGGAGCTATAATTGCCCGATCAACCGGATGATCCGGAAGGCGCAGGCGCTTGCCGCGAAGCCCGATGTCGAGAGCAAGAAAAACTCCATCGAGGCGCTCAACGAGGCGAGGGAGTTTATCGATGTGGCGATGGAGAATCTGAAGATAGAGGAGTCCCGCCAGATGTTCGCGCTCGCGCTCGGCGAAATGCTGATGAAGAGCGACATGTGGCTCGAGGCGATCAGGTACCTCGATATCGCGTATTCCATTCTCCCCGGCGATTATTCGATCAATTACGACATCGCGTTCTGTTATATGCGGATGTACCAGTTCGCCACCGATACGCAGAAGAAGGAGGACTATTACCAGAAGACCCTTCATCACGGCACGGTCGCGTACGGACTCCGCCCCGACAACCCGAATATCAACTACCTGATGGGTGTCCTGAAATTCGATAAGGGCGACCTTAAAGGCGCGCTGCGGAATTTTCTTGTGATACTCGCGAAATACCCCGACGATGTGGATACCCTGCTGGCCGCCGCCCGGATTTACTTCGAGACCGGGGATTACACGAAGGCGCAGAAAATATACATCAAGCTGGAAAGTATCCTGCCGGAAGGCCATCCCAAACTGAAACTGGTCGAGCAGAATATGCAGAACCTCAGCGGGAGTATGGCGAATGAGTGAACTGGCATACTATGCCGCGTTGAGTTCCAACGACCTGATCGGGCCGAAGCGTTATGCTAAAATTATGGACGAGTTCGGCGGCTTGAAACCGTTCTTCGATCTCCCCGCCGGCGAGCAGATGGGTTTCCTCGGGATAAAGAGCGAGGACGCCCCCGCGCGTTTCGAGCGGATGCCCGAATCGGGGGAGAAGGTGCTCGCCGATTGCGCGAAAAAGGGCATCCGCATAGTCACTATCGCCGATAACGAATACCCCGCGCCCCTGAAAACAATCGCCGACCCGCCGTATATCCTCTACTATTACGGGGAGTTTAATCTCTCCATCCCGCTGGTCGCCGTCGTCGGTACCCGCGAACCCTCGGCGGAAGCGTTGAATATCAACCGTTACTTCGTGTCGGAACTGGTCAATTATAATATAGGGATAGTCAGCGGGATGGCGCGCGGGCATGATACCGCCGCGCACGAGGCTGTTATCGAGAATAACGGTTACACGATCGCGGTGCTCGCGTGCGGAGTGGATATCGTCTATCCCACGTCGAACCGCGAACTCTACCGAACCCTGCGGGAGAGCGGGACGATTGTCTCGGAGTATCCGCCGGGAGTGCGCCCCGATAAATGGCGGTTCCCGTTACGCAACCGTATCATCAGCGGGCTCGCGAATATCGTACTGATCGTGCAGGCTCCGGTAAACTCCGGCGCGCTGATTACCGCGAAGTACGCGGAAGCCCAGGGGCGCGACGTGTACGCGGTGCCGGGTAACCCGATGGATATCCGTTACGGCGGCACCAATCAGCTCATCCAGCGCGGCGCGAAGGTGGCGCTCAGCCCGGAGGAGATCGTGCTCGACCTCACCGGGACGAAACACCCGTCAGTACGCCGGAAGGTGTCCGAAATGCCCGCGCTCGAACCGGACGAGATGCAGGTGATCGATATCCTCGTAAGCGAGACGCATATCGACGAGATTGCCGGGATGACGAAGATTCCCATAGGGGATTTGAACGCGTTGCTGACACGGCTCGAACTGAAGGGAATCGTTCTCCAGTACCCGGGCCGCTTTTATATCAGGAACCTCTGATGACGGAATGGATTATTCTTTCTATCGCCGCTTTTATTACTGCGCTTATCCTTATTATCAATCTGACGGATTTTTGGATGAAGCCCCCGGTATGCCCGGCGCGTTCGTTCTGCCCGGATATCGTGATAACATCGAAGGGTAACCGTACCGCCGCGCTTCTGCTGCACGAGTACCACGGTACGCCCGAGTCGATGCGTTACCAGGGCGAGGCGCTCGCGAAACGGGGGATGGATATCTACATCCCCGCGATGCCCGGCGCGTCCGATACGCTTGACGACCTGCGGAAACTCTGCCCGCCGGATTTCCGGCTCTGGTACGCATTTATCCATGATTATTATAACGATCTCGCGGCGAAGTACGACTGTATCCTGCCGGTCGGCGCGTCGATAGGCGGAAGCCTCGCGCTCAGGCTCGCGGCGGAGGTGAATCCTCAGCCCCGCGCGGTCGTGACTCTCGCCTCCCCGGTGGTGATTACCGGTAAACATTTCCGTAAACGCCTCCTGCGTAATACGATGCTCCGGTTTTCGGGAGTGCTCGCCCTGTTCGGGAACGAGGTAAAGACGCGCGGGATGTCTCCCGAGGCGCGCAGGATGGTGGATTACCACGGTATCGACGGGGTTCTTTTCCCGAAGTCGGTGCATAGCCAGAAAATCGGCCTGCGCGGTGTGCGGAAGGCGCTGCGCGGCGTAAAATGCCCGGTGCTGGCGTTCCACGCCGAAGGGGACGCGACCGTCGGGACGGAGAATATCGACCGGATCGCGCGCGGGGTATCGTCGGCGATAGTCGTCCGAAAGCGGCTCGACCTCTCAGGCGACACGGTCAGCCACCGCCACCGTCTCGCGTCGCACACTCTCGTACGCGCGGAAATCGCCCGATGGATCGCCGGGTTCCTCGACCTGACGGAGGCGAAATGAGCACCGCGTCGCTTACCCTTATTATCGCCGGGGCGATCATCCTGGGACTGGCCATCGATATTATCCTCCGCGGGACACGCAAGCTCAATATCGCGGCGTCCGTGTTCCTCGGGCTGACCGCGCTGGTGGTCGCGAGCGAGGGAATCAAGGGATACCTGCTGTCGGTCGCGCGAGCCGGGCTTGCGTCCGCGATCATCCGCGCGGAGTTCGCGTTCATTATCCTGCTCGCCTCGTCGTTCTACTTATTCACCAACCATTTCCCGCGCGGGGAGTACTGGAAGACCAAACGGGGCTTCATGTACTCGCTGATCGCGGTAGCGGCGGTGTTCGTTATCATTTCCATGCTGGGGCTGGATAGGTCGTCCACCAGCTATATCATGGTGTTCGACAACGGGCAATATGTCCCGGAAGTCCTGATCGATTATAATCTCCTGCATTATATCATCGCCGCGGGCATTGTGGGAATAGTGCTCTATTCGTTGTACCTGATACTCGCGAAGATAAAACGGGTACGCCTGATGTACCAGAAGCAGCAAATCCGTTATTTCCTGACCGCGTCGGTAACATTCGGTTTTATCTGGTTCCTGACCCTGCTGTTCCGGAACGAACTTCCGCCGACGGTAAAATATATCATGATCGCGGCGGGCAGCGTGGTATTCGCGTCGGTAACATTCTATACGATAGTGGTATACCGTTTCGGCAGCCTGCGGAAAACGGTATCGCGTCTGGCCTCCGAATTCGCGGTATCGCTGATCCTGATCGTCCCCGTGGCGGCGGTGCTGTTCATGGTGCGGAGCTGGATCAACGACCTATCGCCCGCGCTTTTCTTCCTGCTGATAACACCCTCGATCGCGGTCATCTTCCGGATCGTCGAGCTCGCGTACCTGCTGATTCGGCAGATACTCGGGGGCGATACCGGCGGGACTGATGTCACCGAGCGGATTATCAACCGGTTATGGAACGCGCGGAATTATGAGGAGCTCGCGTTCAGGACGGTGACCCTGCTCGAGGAACTGATCGAGTGCGGTAACGCCGATTTCCTGATCTACGACGCGAAGGAGAAGGCGTTCAGGGTGCAATTCTCCTCGATGAACAATGATTACACGGTGCCGGGGGACGACCCGTTATTCCAGCAGTTCGAGAAGGACGCGGAGTTTTATCACCGCGATATGGTGAATATCGACCCGCGTTACCACGCCATCAAGGACAACGCGGAAAAGTATTTCGCCGGCCACCGTTTCCAGATACTGATTCCCATTTTCTTCGAGAGCGAAATCCCCGCGCTGATCCATATTTCGCAGAAGCTGGACGAGAACTCATACACCAATCCCGAACTCGGGATGATCCGTAAGATCGGAAAGATTGTTACGATTGCGATGAATAATATGATACTCTTCCAGAAGGAGGAGAACGCCAAATCGACGCTCCGCGACCTCAATCTCGCGATGCAGATACAGGAGTCCGTATTCCAGCACGATATTCCCAAGTTCGCCAAGATGGACGTGTATATGTTCCAGCAGCCCGCGAAGTGGGTGAGCGGCGATTATTATATGGTCGAGAAAACTCCCGACGAGGGCGCGGGTATGATTATCGCGGACGTATCCGGCAAGGGGATTCCCGCGGCGCTGGTCGCGATGCTGATTCATACGGTCGTGAAGACGCAGGAGTTTACCAGAACGTCGGTGGGCTCCATCGTTAAAAAGATCAACGAAGTGATGACGCAGAATCAGAGCATGTCGGGGTTTACCCGCATCTCGTCGTTCGCGACATTGTTCTGCGGGTATATCGACTGCGGGAGCAACACCCTCTATTATAATAACGCCGGGCATATGCCGATGCTGATTTTCGACCGCGCGAAATCCCGTTTCGAATACCTCCCGCCCAATTCCAAACCGGTGGGGTTATTCCCGGAATTCGAGTACCCGACCGCGGTAAAGAAACTCGCCCGCAACCGGATACTGACGCTCTTCTCGGACGGGATCACCGAGGCGATCAACCTGAAGGACGAGGAGTTCGGGCAGGAGCGCCTTGAGGCGGTGATTAGCGAGAACGAGGGGAAGGCCGCGCGGGAGATCGCGACAAGGATTATCGACGAAGTGACCCGTTTTACCCAGGGACGGGAGCAGTTCGACGATATCACTTTAATCGTTATTAAGTTGTAAAACGCCGATTCCGATGGTAATATGTTATAGGGACTGAAAAAGTCTGATAATAATATATTATAGAAAGGGCGGGAAATGCGTACCATAACGGGATTCGTTTTTTCAGTGATACTCCTCGCGGGGTTGTCGGCGTGCCAGAATAAACCTGTGATGAGCGAGTCGTTAGCGGAGATAATCAAACCCCCGTCGATATCCTGCGGTATCAGCGGGACGACGAATAATGTAGAGACCGTTGTCGCGCTGTCGGTGCGTGTGATGGATACGAATTTTACCGGATTTACGGTAGAATTAACCAATCTTAATTATCAACCCTCCCCCGAACTGTCGGACAATTTTACCGTCAGCGGCAGCCGTTTTATCCTGAAAAATAAAGAGATGATCAATACCAACTCCGTTTTCTATTTTTATTTTACGAGCGTCTATTCGCAGAAGTCCGGTATCGGAGTGCATCTTACCGGTTTGGACGGCGTCGAGACTGCGGTAACGAATTATACCCTGTACTGGATGACCAAAGATTGGAGTTCCGGCAAGGCGTTCGGGTATGTGGCCGACGGGGCCGAGTTACAGGTGGGGGATAATCTCCCGGTCGAGTCCCTGGGCGCGGCCAACACTATCCCGATGATGGCTTATTTACAGACCGGATACCCGTCCGCCGCGTATATGGACGCCGTACTGATCGCGGAAAATACCACGAACAGTAACCGGACCGCGATCGCGGAGTTTAAGAACCTGAAGGTATTCGGCAACCGCGCGCAGTTCGGGTGGAATATCACCAACGGCGGGCTCGCAATCGGCGAGTATTACCTCTATATGAAGTACGATGTTCTCGACGGGGCTTATTCGCCTATCGGGGAGTACGGGATTTACTGGAACGGCAAACAATCCGTCCTCGCGGTTACCGATGTTTATGTGCCGTATGTGCCCGAGCCGGAGCCGGAGGTAGTGACGCAGGCTATACCGGCGGTGGAATCCCTGATGATGCTCGGAGATAACGGGGAAGTGGTTACCGTGCGGGAGAACGAATTCCCGACGCTGACGGCGCTTTTGAAATCCTCGCTTCCCGGCGCGGCGTCGGCCGACGCGGCGGTGATGATCGAAAGCCTCGCCGACGGAAAACAGACCCGGCTCACGCAGTTCGAGGGATTGCCCATGATCGATGACCGGACGGTGTTCTACTGGAAATTTATCCCGAAAGATATCGCGATCGGCGGGTATTATTTCCTGATCGACTATATTATTTATGACGTCAGCGGTAATTCCCTGACGAACTTTACCGGCTACTGGAATGATAAGCTCAGCCACTGCAAGGTGCTGTGGGTTACTCCCGAGCAGGAACCCGAACCCGAGACCAACCCCGCGCCCGTTGCGGCTGTTAAACCCGCGATTACCGGGCTGAAAATTATCCTGAAAGTGGAGAACAACGAATGGATAGTCGACCTCGGGAGCATCAAGAGCGCGAAGGTGAATACGGTTCTCGAGACCGGGACGAACGCCGCATACGCGAATCTTTCCCTCGCGGCGGTGAATAAAAGCTCCGGCGGGGAGATTCTTGTTTCGTCCATCAAGGGCCTCGAATTCTTCGACGGGAGAATCCAGTACGGCTGGAACCTTCAATCGCCGCAGATCAAGCAGAAGGGCGAATTCTATATCCTCGTGCGCTACGAACTCCTTGACGCGGATATGAATCCTATCCAGACTATCGAGAAGTACTGGAACGAGAAATCGAGCATTATTTTAAACTAAGCCGCTCCAATTTTGCCGAAATCCTATAAATATAGTAATATTACCCATGAGTGAATTAATCAGCCGGATCGTGTCCATCTACGGGGAAATTCTCCCGCTAATCGAGCTCCGCGAAGGGGAGTTTGCGTTGCCGCGCGCGCCGGAGGAATTGTTCGCGGAACTGGCGTTCTGCCTATGCACCCCGCAGTCGAACGCGCATAGCTGTTCCGCGGCGGTCGAACGGTTGCGGGATACGGGATTGTTGACCAGCGGCGGCGCGCGGGAGATCGCGGAATCCATCCGGGGCGGGGTACGTTTCCATCACACGAAGGGCGAGCGTATCCGCGCGGCGCGGGATTTTATGCTGGGGGGCGGCGCGGAGGAATTTGCCCGCGTAATTGCCGTCGACGGGGATTTCGCCGCGCGGGAGTGGATCTATTCGCGCATTAACGGGATAGGCTTCAAGGAGGCGTCGCACTTCCTGCGGAATACCGGGCATGGGGCGCGTCTCGCGATACTCGACCGGCATATCCTGCGGTTCCTCACGGAGGCTGGGGTGATCGATTCGATACCGTCGTCCATCTCCGTGAAACGTTATCTAGAAATCGAGCAAAAAATGACTTATTTCGCGGATTCTGTTAAAATACCGTTAGGGCATCTGGATTTTGTCCTGTGGTATCGCCTGAAGGGCGAGGTATTCAAATAAACGGAGGCGAGCATGGATTTGAGCGCATTATTTAAGATCAGCTACGGCGTATATATTGTGAGCTCGAGGAAAGGGGACGAATTTAACGGGCAGATATCGAACACGGTATTCCAGATCAACTCGGAGCCGCCGACGATTGAAATCGTTATCAACAAGCTCAACCTGTCGCACGATTACCTGATGAACTCGGAGTACTTCGGGGTGGCGGTGCTGAACACTGAGGCGCCGATGACCTATATCGGGCGTTTCGGCTTCAAGTCGGGGCGCGACATCGACAAGTTCGAGGGAATCAAGTATATAGAAACTCCCAACGGGATCCGTGTACCTACCGATTACACGGTGGCATGGCTGGAATGCAGGATTATCAATCGGGTCGAGACGAGCACGCATACGATAATCATCGGACAGCTGACGAACAGCGAAGTGCTGACGCAGGACGAACCGATGACCTACAGCTATTACCACCATGTGAAAAAAGGCAAGGAGCCGAAGACCGCGCCGACCTATGTTAAGTTGGATCATTAATAGACAGGAAGTACTTCGAACAAATAAGGAGGCTGTATGGCAGTGAGAAAATTGACCGATAACGTGTTTGAAGTGGGTGTGATCCATTGGGACCGCGATATTTTTGACGACCTGATTCCTTTGCCCGAGGGTACGACCTACAACTCATATCTTGTTATCGGTAAAAATAAAACCGTCCTGATCGATACGGCGGAGCCGACGAAGGTGGATATTCTGTTCCATAATCTCGATCTGGCGGGCGTCAAGAAGATCGATTATATCGTCTCCCAGCATGCCGAACAGGACCATTCCGGCTCCCTGCCGCTTGTCCTGAAACGTTACCCCGGATCGATCTGCGTCACGAACCAGAAGTGCAAGGACCTCCTTCAGCTTCACCTCGATCTTACCGACGATCAGTTCAAGGTGATCGCCGACGGGGAGAAGCTCGATATAGGCGGGAAGACGCTCGAATTTATCTTCGCCCCGTGGGTGCATTGGCCGGAAACCATGTTCACCTATGTCGCCGAAGACAGGCTTCTTTTCTCATGCGACTTCCTCGGCGGGCACCTGACCTCGACCGAGCTCTTTGTTCAGGATTATAAAAAGGTCGAGAATAAGGTAAAGCTCTATTACGCCGAGATTATGATGCCGTTCCGTAAGAATATCGTCAATCACCTGAACAAGCTCGGAGAGTATCAGATCGATATGATCGCTCCCAGCCACGGGCAGGTTCACAAACCTGTTGAGAACATTATCGCATCGTATAAAGATTGGGTTTCCGACGACGTGAAGAACCTCGTGGTAATCCCCTACGCGTCCACGCACGACTCGGTAGCGAAAATGGTCGAATATTTTATCGACGCGCTGGTCGCGCGCGGGGTGAACGCGAAACCGTACCATGTGACACGTTCGGATATCGGGGCGATGACATTGGATTTGGTCGACGCCGCGACAATCGTGCTCGCCAGCCCGACTATCATTTCCGGCCCGCATCCCGATATAGCATATTCGGCGTTCCTGGTAAATATGATACGTCCGAAATTCAAGTTCCTCTCGGTGATCTATTCGTTCGGATGGGCGTCGAAGGTGGTGGACGTACTGACCGGAATGGTGACGGCTGTCAAACCGGAGATTCTCCCCCCTGTCGCCTCGAAGGGTGTGCCCCGCGCGGAGGCGTTCGCGGAACTCGACCGCTTGGCCGGCCAGATCGCGGAGAAGCATAAAGCGTTGGGGATCATCAAAGAGGAAAAATAAGGGCGGTTCCCCCCTGACGGGGACTGACGCAAAAACTACTGATATTTATAACAATAGTACTTATATTTCTTTATAACACGCCCAATGGTCACTTCTTTATCTTCGCGCGAAGTGCGGAGGCTTGTCCTCTTTTCCTTTATAATCTGATTGAAAAGAGGGTTTTTAGAGATGCCCATAAAAGAGTTGACGTTTTCCGCCGGATTCTATATATTAGTATATACTAATATATAGTGAGGTGGATTATGCAGGCTCAGCCGAATGTGGTTTTATTCAGTACGCCGTCGTGCTCGTGGTGCAAGCGCGCGAAGCAGTATTTCCAGGAGAAACGGATACGTTTCCGGGAGTTCGACGTGTCCAAGGACGCGCGCGCTCTCGACGATATGGTGAAGGCCTCAGGCCAGACCGGCGTCCCGGTCATCCTGATTAACAGGAAACCCATAGTGGGCTTCGACCTCGGTAAAATCAACCGGTTATTGAGCATATAACAAAAGAACTATTCGTCCGTTAGGAATTTCTATGAACGACGCGCTTCAATTCCTCGAAAGCCTGATCAATTTCGAACGGAGTCTCGTCAAGTACGGGGATAACGCCTACGACCCGGGGAAACTCAAACGGATTCTCGGGCGGTTCAGCTACGAGGCGCTGCCGTTCGGGATTATCCACATCGCCGGGACGAAGGGGAAGGGCAGCACGGCGAATTACTGCGCGGAGCTTCTCGGCGCGGCGGACGGCCCGGTCGGACTGTACACATCGCCCCACCTTGTCCGGCTGAACGAGCGCATAACGGTTGACGGGGTTCCTATTACGGACGGCGAACTTTCGGATATTATCATGCGCCGCAGGGACGGCATCACCGCGGAACGCCTCACTTATTTCGAGGCTCTCACCTTTATTGCCATTATCCACTTTATCATGAAACAATGCCGGTGGGTTGCGCTCGAGACCGGAATGGGCGGTCGTCTCGACGCGACCAATTTCTGCGTCCCGGCGGTATCGGTCATTACCCCGATTTCGTTCGACCACACTAAATACCTCGGGAATACGCTCGAGGCGATCGCGGGCGAGAAGGCGGGAATCGTCAAGCAGGGAATTCCCGTGGTCTGCGGGCCGCAGGCGGATGAGGCGATGAAGCCTATTATCGAGGCCGCGCGCCGGAAAAACGCGCCGGTGATCAGGTTCGACGACGCCGTCAGTTATAAAATCACCGCCCGCTCGCCGGAAGGCTCCACTGTCGACGCGGCTGTTAACGCGGGGGGTAAGTCCGTCGCGGTGGACGGGCTGAAGATCGCGCAGGCGGGAGATGTGTTCGCGGTCAACTTCCTGACCGCGCTTGCGGCGGCGCTCGCGGCAGGGGTAACCCCTGCTGAGGCGGCTATCCGGCGCGCCGCGTCGGTAAAAATCCCCGGGCGTATCGAACGCGCCGGGAATATCATCCTTGACGTCAGCCATAACGACGCTTCCCTGCGCGCGCTGTTCTCCGCACTGCGGGAGTATTACGGATTGGAGCGGGTCGACCTGTATATCGGGACGCTCGCGGATAAGGAAATCGGGCGGATCGCGGAATGTATCCATGCGGACGCTGGAATGTTCGGCGCGGTGGGGGTGTTCGATTTCCCCACGGAGGGCGAACGGAAAAGCGGCGGCGCGGCGCTCTACGAAATGCTGAAGGATATCCCGGACTGCGCGTACTACGCCGACCCTCGGGATATCCCGCTCGACGGCGGGAATATTTCAGTGTTCACAGGGTCGTTCTATGCGTACCCCATCCTGAAAGAGATCGCGCGGTCAGCCGGTTAGGGCGATATCCCCGCCGGAGACCTGAAACACCGAGCAGTCGTCGAATACGCGGCGGAAAAGCGCGCCGTTCGTCATCGTGAAAAATATCTGGTAATCCCGTGAAATCATATCCAGAATCTGTTCCCGGCGCGGCTCGTCGATTTCGAGCAGGACGTCGTCGATCAGCAGGATAGGCCGTCCGCCGGAACTGTCCTCGATACTCCGCACCACCCCGAGCTTGAGCGCGAACGCGAGCGAGCGGAGCTGTCCCTGCGAGACGAACGCGTTGGAGTTTTTATCATCCATCTGGATGGAAAAATTGTCGCGGTGCGGGCCGAAAAGGGTGCACCGCCTGCGAAGCTCCTCGCGCGCGCCGTTTTTTACCGCGTCGCGGAACGACTCCTCCACAGACCCCTCGATACGGAACGGATTCATGTAGCGGATGCGGATTTCCTTCCCGTAGAGCTCGCGATACAGTTCGCGAATCTTATCGTTCAGCACCCGTATGTACGGCAGGCGTTTCATAATAATCATACTCCCCCAACCGATGAGTTCGGCGTCCCAGATGGGAACATCGCGGGGGTTCAGCTTGAATTGGGCGTTGCGCTGGCGGAGGGTACGGTAATACCGCCGGACGGCGGCCTCGTACTGCGGGTCGATCGCGGACAACGCCCTGTCGAGGAACATCCTGCGGTTTTCAGGTGTGCCCCGGATAATATCGATATCGTCGGGCATAAACGCCACCACAGGGGCTATACGGGCGAGATTCGCCTTGCCGGACTTGTCCCCGTCGAGCTTCAGGACGCGCTTCTTCTCGGAGAAGCCGAGCTCGACCGTATGGCCGTCGAACTCCCCGTGGAGATGGAAAAAGTCCGAGCTCCAGCGGATGAGTTCCGGGAAACCGACCGGGCGAAGAGGGGTGAGCGTCGACAGGGTCTGGATAGCCTCGAGGAAATTCGTCTTGCCGCTTCCGTTCTCGCCGATCAGCATATTGACGCGCGAGAAGCGGGGAAGGGTGATGCGGGTAAAATTGCGGAAATTGGTGATTTTTATATAATCCAGTTTCATAACCACGCCTAAAAAAAGGCGAGATACCATCGGTATCCCGCCCGTTTATTTTACTTGATCAGAGACGGTGGAATTTTAAAGACCTGTCCGGGATAGATGAGATCGGGGTCTTTGATCTGGTCGGTGTTCGCCTTCCAGATGATCGGCCACATCCACGCGTTGTTGTCATACATTCTCGCCGCGATCTTCCAGAGGCAGTCGCGATCTTTGGGGTTCAGCACGACCGTATAGGACTTGCCTTCCTGCTTGTTCATCAGTATTTCCGCGAGACGCATCGCCTCACGGGCGTAATCGATAGCGTCGAGGAATTCGCCGTTATCGTAGGCTTCCTGCGCGAGCGCATAGTACTTCTCGACCAGTTCGACAGTGACTTCCTCGTCGGAAATAACTTCGAGCGCTTCTCCGGAGTCGGAACTCCCGTTCTGCACGGCGTTGGTAGCCTCGACCGAATTGGTAGGCTGGGGAGCGATATATTTATCGTCGACTTCTTTGAACATTTGGCCGAGGTACATGATAGTCCCGGTCGAGAGGGCGAATTTATTCACGCCGTTTTCGAGCATGGAACCGGATTTATTTTTCTTTGCTTCTTGCTCTTTCAGTTGGTCGAGCATCTTTTTTGCTTTCTGGAGATATTCCTCGGCTTTGGCTTTTTCGGCCTTGAGTTCCTGCTCGCGCTGGATTTGGAACTGCTCGTAATCCTGCTGCTGTTTCTTCAGGTCGGCCTCATAGGCGGCCTGAGCTTTATCCTTCGCGGCCTGTATCAGCGCGAGGGCTTCCTCGGCCTTCTTGACGGATTCGTCGAGCTTAGCGTCCTGATAAAGGCTGCGCGCCTCGTCGAGAGGAGCCAATGCCTGCTGGAGGTCGCTCATCGCGTACTTCTGCACGATCTGCGAATTCGCCGCGACATCGTACTCGTTCTGCGCCTTATTGATAGCGTTCTTGGCTTTTTCGGTCTGCGCCATACAATCCGCCACGATGTTCGTCAGGAGAAGATAGAGATTATAACCGTTGGTGTAGGCGGCCTCGAAGGTCTTCGCGGCCATCTGGCTCTCCAAAGTCACAAAATCACCCTTTGCCTTATTGTAGTCGTCGGCGCGAAGTACGGGCGCGAAATTCTCTTCCGCCTGTCCCATCAGGGTCTTGTCCTTCTCATAATAGTCTTTGGCGCGGTTTTCGACCGCGATACCGTAAGCGGTGACGGCTTTTTCTTTTGAAGATATTGCCTTCGTTTTAGCGTCGTCGTTCTTATTCTGTTCGACAAACAGATTAGCCTGTTTGTAATCGTCCTTGGCGTCGCCGATATCCGTTTTCGCGTAAGTGTCGGCATCAACCGCGTCGGCGCGTTCTATCGCGGCCTTAGCTTCTTCCAATTCTTTAGTAGGAGCCCCGGAACATGATACCATTATTCCAGCAATCATTACTAATAAAATGCGGCTCATCCAATTTTTCATAAAGCCCTCCTGTCAAACAATATTCGCACTCTCTATATTTTAATGTATCGAATGAAAATAGCAAGAAATTCCACTAATATTTCGGCATAAAAACAAATCTTCTGAAACTCTTGACTTTTTAGTATATAGGTATTATAATACCTATATAAGGATGTGAGTATGTCTGAATTAGTGCAGATTTCCGAGGCCGCGCTCCTCGCCCTTCATAGTATGGTACTGATCGCCCAGGCGAAGGGCGGTTGGGTGAGCGTGCATGATATGGCCCGCCGGACCGGGGCGTCGGAGAATCACCTCGCGAAGGTGATGCAGAGGCTGACGCGCGCGAATCTGGTGAGCTCGGTACGCGGCCCTAAAGGCGGATTTTTACTTACCGGCGCCCCCGACAAGATTTCCCTCCTCGATATCTATGAAGCCATCGAGGGGAAAGTGAATAATGCGGCATGCCCGTTCCATAAGGACTCATGCCTCTTCCAGTTCTGCATCTTCCATGGGCTGATCGGGAAGACCACCAATGAATTGGTGCGTCATCTCGCGGACACATCTCTTGCCTCGATGGCAGGGTCGTAGTTTTTTTTATGAATAATAGGTATAATGGTACATATAAGTATCTATAGGAGGTCAGCGATGGCTGAAACTTTGGTAAAAGATGAACATGAGAGGAAAATAGCGCAGTTGAAGGAATTGTTCCGCTCGTTGAAAGACGAGTCCGACCATAAAAAAGCGCTCTATCTGCGAAAGGAATTCAAGGAGTTTCTTGCCCAGTGCGATGCGCGGGATATTTCCGACGCGGAGAAGGAGCTTGCGAAGGAGGGCTTCACGCTGAAGGATTTCCGCTCCGGGTGCGACGTGCATCTCGAGCTGATGCGGGAATCCCTCGGTCAGCAGGGTTCGGCTATCCCGGAGGGCCACCCGTTATACCGCTTCCACACTGAGCATGGAGTGATCTCCTGTTGGATAGAGGAGCTTCTCGGGGCGATTCGCGGCGCTGAGGGAGCGGAAACTTTCGGCGCGGCCGGGGCAGGCCTCGAAACGGTTAAGAAACTGGCCGCGAAACTGCGCGATTCCGAAAACCACAGCGTGCGGCAGGAAAACGCGTTATTCCCGCTGCTGGAACAGCGCGGCATCACCGAACCCCCGAGAGTGATGTGGGGCGAGCATAAGGAGATGAAGGAGATGAAGACCTCGATAGAAACCGCGCTGAACACGATTACCGCGGAAAATTATCAGATCGTGCTTTCAAAGATGGAAGAAACCGCGCTTCTTCTCGCGGAGTATTTCGCGGCGCATACGAGGAAGGAGGAAACAATCCTCTACCCGATCGCGATGAAATCGTTCACCGGTACGGATTGGAACGACTTTAAAAGCGCGTGCGACGAACTCGGATATTTTTCATTAGAATAAAACCGACAGGAGGAACTATGAATATCAAAGAATTGCCTTATGAGACTATCGAGGCTATACTGGACGCGCTATCGATAGATATTTCGTTCGTGGACGCGGAGGATACGGTGAAGTATTTCAACACGCCCAAGAAGGGACGGGTATTCCCGCGCTCGAAGCTCGACCTTCAGCGGAAGGTGCAGAACTGTCATCCGCCTCAGAGTCTGGATAAGGTGAATACCATTCTCGACGGGTTCCGTAACGGGACGCGCGAGGATGCCCCGTTCTGGCTGCAGCTTCACGGGAAGTTCCTGAAAATCGATTATTTCCCGGTAAGGGACGCGGACGGGAAATATCTCGGTACGCTGGAAATGCTTCAGGATGCGACGGAGTTGAGGGCGTTGGAGGGAGAAAAGAAACTGCTGGACTAAAATAAAACGGGGATAGACATTGTCTATCCCCAGTTTTTAGGTTACTTTTTCAGAACCGTATTAATTACGTAGTCAAGGTACTTTTTCCTATCCGCGGGCTTGGAGAAATCCAGACCAGCCAGATATTTCAGGTAAGACCCCAACATGATGGGCTGAAGGATAGACGACATCAGCACGATACCCTTGAGGGAAACCTGCTCGTCATCCTTTATCCCGGTGATCTCGGCCGCGATGCTTTTAAACTTACCGAAACGGTTCTTTTCATCCTCTGCGACATGTTTATCATCGGGAACCTTGCCTATCAGGCCGCTGAAAATACTGCGTGTCAGCGCAGGTGATTTCATCTGATATTCCATCATCTGCTGGAAGAAAGCTTCGAGCCGTTCGACAGGGCTTTTTGACTTATCGTCCAATACGCTGAACATGGTGTTCATAGTCTCTAAGAAACTCTTGAGACTTTCCTGGATCAAGCTGTCCTTTGAGCCGAAATAGTAATTGATTGCGGCGATATTTACTTTCGCGGCGACAGCAATTTTCCTGACGGTGATGCTATGAACACCGTCCTTGGACATGATTTGAAGGGTAGATTTAATAATCTTATCCTTCGTCTTTTCACGTTTCATAAATAACCTCCCCAGAGATTTCACAACAATAAAGTAATAAGAAAATAAAAATATTTCAAATATTTACTAAAATATTTTATTAATTTTTAACTAATAAGTCATTTAAACTACGATTTTTCATTAAATCCACGACTTGGTCGGACATTTCATGCCAAAAGTCGCCTACCGCGCAGCGCTTCTTCGCCTTACGGTAACAATTTTTTACTCCGCGAACGCACGGTACGAAGGTCATATCCTCGTTCAATGCAGACGCGATCTCATAAATATTGATCTTCTTAGGGTCTTTTATCAGCTTATACCCGCCGCCCTTACCCCTGTTTCCTTTGATAAACCCCGCCTTCACGAAGGAAGAAATAATCTGTTCCAGATATTTGTTGGATATCTGCTCCTCCTCGGCGATATGGGAAATGGAGACCAGTTCGTTGCGTCCGTAATACACCGCGATATTGGACATAAAACGGAGACCGTAACGAAGCTTTGTAGGCATTTTCATAGAAAATTCCCCTCAAGGTGTGTGATTCTTTCGATTAAAATTATATATTAAATAGGAAAATAATGCAATATAAAATAAAATATTTACTCGTCAAGTAGGATTTGAAAAAAAAACTGTCCGCTGGCGCGGGCAGTTTTTATAGATAGCTTTTGTTTATTTATTCGTCGGCGCTTTGAACCGTTATTTTAACCATCAGCGCGGGAAGGTTCATCGCTTTCATTTTATTTGCTACCATCAAAGCAGTATCCAGAGAATCGTAGTAACCGATTCGTACCCGGTAATACAGTACGCCCTTCACCACCGAATCGCGGATAATAACATTATACCCCATCCCCTTGAGTTTGTCGTAAAGTTTCTGCGCGTTCTTCAGATCCTTAAACGCGCCGACCTGGATGAGATATTTCTCACCGTCGCCGATAGGGCCTAAATCGTTTTGCGTATTAATGTTAGCTGTGTTTTTATTCGGCGTCACTTTATCGACATTTAATTTATCGGTAGCGATCTTATAGTCCGACAGTTCGTCCGGCGATACCACTATAATCTTGTCATCAGGAACCACGTCTGTTTTACCGGTGTTTTTATTCGGCGTTACATTCTTATCCGGTTTGACCGGCTGGGTATCGACGTTCTGCACGTCTATCTCGATCTCGTCATAAATGATCGACTTCTCCTGGGTGATTGCGGTATCGTCCCATGTGTTATCCTCGGCGATCAGTATATCGGGAGTGACCTCGCCGGTAACGACAGGCCCCTTGTCCTCGATCACTTTTTCATCGGGCACGTCAATCGTAAAGTCCTCGGCAACCTTTTCCTCAGGCACATCGATAGTAATATCCTCGATATCGGAATTATCGACCTCGGGGAGATCGTCGACGGGAACATTGAGGTCGACGACATTCTTGTCGGGCACGAGCGTATTGGTTTTCTTGATTACGTTATTCGTACCGGCGGTGTTCGCGGGTTTTACGGTAATATTATTATCGGACTGTTTAATTGTGTTGTTCGGTTTAACCGTCTTGATACCCGGGTCGAACGGTTCCTCGAAGGGCTCCTCGATCACAAACTCGTTATCGTCGCTATTGACCGCGTCGGTATCGATAGGGTTCAGGCTGATATCGTTCTCGACCACTTTTTGAGAAGTCTGTATCTTCGATGTGACCGAGTTGGTGTAAACATTCGTCACGACCTTGATAATCTTATTGGTCACGAAGATCGCGTTGGTTTTCGTCAGGACTTTAGTGACAACGTTGGTGACATAATAATCGATCGAGATAACCCCGTTGGAGAGCTTCTCGGTCATAATCGGTTTCGGCGATGTCGGCGAGGCCATGGAGTTGGTATTGGTCATCGGGGCTTTTGACGTATCGTAATCGCTGAGGTTCACCCCGGCGGTATTCCCGTTACCCAGCTTAATCATGGTGACCATGACGTAGGAAGTGCCCTTCTTGATAAAGTCGAGGGATTCGGCCGCGGCGCGCGAGAGGTCGATGAGGCGTCCGTCGGCGACAGGCCCTCGGTCGTTGATCATCACGATCACCTTTTTCCCGTTCTCGAGATTCTCCACCTCGACCACCGTACCGAACGGGAGTGTTTTATGCGCGGCGGTCATCTTCACGGGGTCGTACAGATCGCCGCTGGCGGTCTTTTTCCCGGCATACTCGTCGCTATAATACGACGCTACCCCATATAGGTACTTGGGCAGCTGGGAGAAAAGATTTATGGATATTCCCATCAATAAAATCGCAATCAATCCTCTGATTTTCATCCGTATCCTCCGGCTTTTATTCTTATGGTCACTATGAAATACTAATTTTAGGAAGTGACCATTGGGCGAATGATGGTCAATAATGCCTTAAATAACTAATGAGTTCAGGGTATTCTAAAACCGCCCTTATATATGTATCGGCAGAAAAATAAAAGCGTTTAGAAATACCGACACTCGCACTTACTTGACTTTTCAATGCCTCCTATATAAAATATCATGCTCCGGTAAATAAGTAAAGCAATTCCAAATATTTTCGGGCTGTAGCGCAGTTCGGTTTAGCGCACTACCTTGGGGTGGTAGGGGCCGAGAGTTCAAATCTCTCCAGCCCGAAATTTATTTATATTTGCGTTCCTTTTTGCTGTTTTCGCACGTATTCTTCTTTGTACATGTTCCGGCGGCAGGGATTGGTAACTCCGGACTATGATATGAAACCGTACTCCGCTCGGAAGAGTCTAATAATTCAGTGTTCCCTCCAAGGAGGCGGAAATGAAAAAGCGGATCGGTTTGATGAACGGGGTATTGGTAGCGGCGGTTTTTCTGCTGGTTTCCTGCGGCGGGGCTCCCGTAAAAGAAATGGACGAGGCGAAAGCCGCGTTGGAGAAAGCCAAACAGGCTGACGCGAAGGTCTACGCGGTTCAGGAGTATAAAGAGGCCGAAGACGATTTCCTGATGGCGGTCACCTACACCAATCAGAACCAGAACGGCGACGCTAAGGATAAAGCCCTTTCGTCCAAAGTTAAAGCCGAAGCATCCTATCAGCTTTCCATTCAGAACCGCGCCAAGGTCACCTTCGATAATAATAACTCCCTCATTTCGCAGGCGAAAAGTGTTTTCGCCGATAAGATCAAATCCGCCGAATATGCCGCGGCAATCTCGAATAATATGAAGGTCGGTAAACTGATCGATCAGTCGAATTTTACCGCCGCCTACGATCAGGGCGCGCCTATCGGGAATAGCCTGAAATCGATTATCGCCGAGTGCCGGAAACTGCTGGACGGCGCGAAGGTTTCGCTCGAGAACGTCCAGTCGCGTTACGCATGGGCGGAGAAGTCCGAGATCGTCAAGAAGTACGCGATGGCCGATTTGGAACAGGCCAAGCCGCTCATCGCGGATTCCGCATCGTCGCTGTCGGCGGGCGACCCGAAATTATCGTCTGATAAGTCCTATGAGGCGGACAAAATAATTACCGCCGCGCTCGATAAGGCTAACGCCGCCTATAAAAAATCGCTCGAGAAGCCGGTTGTCAAGCCCCAGCCCGATCCAGACCAGCAGACGGACGAGGAACTCGACAAGAAGAAGGCCGAGGACGAGATGAAGAAAGCCAACGAAGCTCTCGAGAAAATAAAGAAGGATAAAGAGAAGAAAGGGAGTTTCCTCGATAACAACACCCACACATTCACGCTTTCCTACTCCGGTATTATATATCTTGGTCAGGCTATGCCCCAGATCGACTCCTCCCAGCTTATCCCGGAGACCAACAAGAATAATGGGCTCACCGCCGCCGAGAAGGAAGCGATGATGCCGAAGGAAGTCCCCGACGAGGAAGTGACGGTCGAACTGGTGGAGAAGTACTACGCGCTCGCGCAGGACGCCTACGATAAGGGCGAATATCTCGACGCGGTGGATTTCGCGCGGGAGGCGATGCGTCTCGCGGAAATTCTGTTAAATAAGCAGGAGGGCGCTACTTACACGGTCGTCCTGAACGTCAAGGATCGCGACTGCCTATGGAAGATCGCCGCGAAGATGTATGAGAATAACGCGTGGATGTGGCCGATCATCTGGAAGGCGAACACCGACCAGATCAAGGACCCCGACCTGATCTATCCCGACCAGGTATTCAAGATACCGCCGTCATTGATTAAGTAAGGAATGACAGCATTATTACATAAAAACCACCCGTTAAATAACTTGGAGATAATATGTCTTGTGAATCGGTAGATAAACTTCAAAATTTATTAGCTGATAATGTTTTTTGTTATGCAACGGATAAAAAAAAAGCCGCAGGACGTGCATTAGGAACATTCATTGAAATCATAACCTATTATTTATTAAAAAGTTGGCGATTGGAATCGTTTATCGCTATTGAAAGACCTCTTCCTGAGTATGCAAATGAAACAATTACCCATAATGTTGAATTTACATTACATGGAAATAGCTTTTTATGTTCTGGAGAATATACGCAAAATGATTTTCCAATAAGCAGTAACAGGTTAAGATCAAAGCATAATGAGATTTCTAGCGAAGCACCGAAGAAAAGCATTATGTTAGTTAGTAAAGATGGAATTATTCGAAATGCATGTACAATATACGAGAACCCTGACTCATTTGTAAATGTTTATATTAATAGTACAGATAGCACTTATGGTATCTATGAATTATTCGATCGTCCTTTTGCTATGTTTGAGTGTAAAAGAGTTGGAGTTGAAGAAGGAACAAGAAAAGGTCCTCAAACAATAGAGAAAGCGAAACAAGGTTCCTATGTGGCTAAAACTGTTTCATCATTGCAGAAAATTCGAAATAACGACGGTTCGCTTGGCGGATTAATTAATTTACCTGACGGTACGTATAACATTAAAGAATACTATACCCTACTCGATGAAGTTATTAAATCTAATGAAAAACAACTGCTGAATAATTTTATTTTAACTGTAGGAGTAGTAAGTAATCACGGAAATTGGTTTACCTCTGACACTCCGAATAAGGAATTGAGGGTTTTAGCGCAATCTTACGACTGGTTGATATTTTTAACAGATAAAGGAATTTCCGAGTTTATTACCGATTTATTAATTAAACCGGCAGAAGAATACAAAGATGTTAAGATAGCATTTAATAAGAGTTATAATGCTGAAAAAAAGCAAAACGTTTTTACAAAAGTGAACATGGACTACTCTGCCGATATTGCTTTAGATCATTACTTTTCTGAAAATTCTAAGCGAATTGAAACTTGGTTTAATGTAATTGCTCCTCGGGAAAAAAGTCTTGATTTTCTTAAAGAAGAAATATTTACTCTTACAAAAAAAGATTGGGCTGGGGTATATAAATGAGTGCGGGGAGAAGTGTTAATTCGCAATCGCAGGATTGGTGTACGCCTCCTAAGTATGTGAACGCGGTCAAAGAAATGTATAATGGGGTAATAGAATTAGACCCTTGTGGGAGTACTTATTCTATCGTGGGGGCAAAAACGGAATTTATTTTACCTTTTTTCGATGGGTTAAAAGAAGAGTGGAATTATAAAAATGTATATGTAAATCCTCCTTATGGTGCTGATAGAATTAGAGGAACAACGATTAAAGATTGGTTGAAGAAATGCGCTGAGACGAATCAAAAGTATCATTCGGAAGTTCTTGCATTGGTACCGGTAGCAACAAACACCGCGCATTGGAAACATTATGTATTTGGAAAAGCATCTTCTGTTTGTTTTCTGTACGATACCAGATTGAAATTTATTATAAATGGAAGTACAGATAATAAAGGGGCTCCTATGTCGTGTTGTATGTTGTACTGGGGTTCAAATATACAACGGTTTAAAGATATTTTTATGAAATACGGCGCGGTAGTGAATATTTCTGATTTGATTGGTGAAAAAGCAGGTTATTTTTGTACTAAGGATAATCAAAGTCTTTTTTCGGAAACTAAAGATGATTTATTTCTTGTAAAATAGATTTCACGGATTGATTAGTTCCCTCCTCTCCCCTCTATTCCGTTTCCTCTTCCACGCCGGAAAACCCGCCCCCATCACGGGCAATCTCCTGATACCGGAATCATCCTTGAAACCGGGATTGGTGTACGCAGTACCCCTCGGCTTAGATAAAATAGCTGAAAAACAAAACCCCCGTCATTCCGGCGGGGGTTTCTTTATCGGGTCGATAAACTATTTCTTTGTGGCCACATTCTCCAAGAGTTCCTTGATACCGCCGAGAGCGCCCATTAATGCGGAGCTTTCATACGGGAGGAACACGACACGGTTTTCATTGGTTGCGGCGATCGCCTTATAAGCGTCGACATACTTGATCGCGACCAGGTACTGGGTGGGGTCGTTGCCGGGGACGGCTTCGGCGATCTTCTTGAGCGCCATCGCCTCGGCTTCGGCGAGTTTCAGGCGCGCGTTCGCCTCGCCCTCCGCCTGCAGGATATTCGACTGGCGGAGACCTTCGGCCTGCTTGATACGGGCTTCCATCTCGCCCTGCGCGCGCGTGATCGCGGCGTTCTTTTCACCCTCGGCGATCAGGATAATCTCGCGCTTTCCGCGCTCGGCGCGCATCTGTTTCTCCATCGCGGCCTTGATATCTTCGGGCGGATTGATATCCTGGAGCTCGACACGGTTGACCTTGACGCCCCACTTATCGGTGGCTTCGTCGAGGATCAGCCGGAGCTTCTGGTTGATATGGTCGCGGGAGATCAGGGTCTCGTCCAGCTCGAGTTCGCCGATCACGTTACGAAGGGTGGTCTGGGTGAGCTTCTCGATAGCATCGGGAAGGTTCTGAATTTCGTAGGTCGCCTTGACAGGGTCGGTGACCTGATAATAGAGCATGGCGTTGATTTCGATAGTGACGTTATCCTTAGTGATGACATTCTGGCGCGGGAAGTCCATGACGACTTCGCGGAGGTCGATCAGGTCGATTTCACGGCGTTCGTACCAGTACTGGCCGCGCGCTTCGCGGACGAATTTCCACTGAATCTTGCGCGCTTTATCGATGAGGGGAAAAACCAGGTTCATACCGGGCTTGAGGGTCTTTTTGTACCTCCCCAGACGCTCGATAATCATAGCTTGACTCTGCTGGATAATCTTGATCGACGATGCGATAACGATCAGCAGGGCAAGCGCGGCAATCGATAGAAAAATAATCAGTTCTGTCATAAAAGCCTCCTTATATAAGTAAAAAGTAGGAAGTTAAAAGTAAGAAGTTAAAATCTACTTTTCCTTGTTTTATAGGTGAAAAAGGAAATTATTCGTCTTGACTATTTCATATCCCGTATTTCATTCAGCGACTTCACCGCGCAGTACTCCCCGCACATGGAGCAGTAGTCCTTATCGGCGACTCCGCTCGATTCACGGCGGTCGTGCGCGTTTTCGGGGTCGAGCGCCAGACGGTACATCTCGTCCCAGTCCAGCTTCTTGCGGGCTCGCGACATGGCGTCGTCCAATACGCGGACGCGGCGGCCGTACTTCACCATATCGGCGGCATGCGCGGCTATCTTCGACGCGATCACGCCCTCGCGTACATCGGCCAGATCGGGCAGGCACAGGTGCTCGGCGGGAGTGAGGTAGCAGAGGAAATCCGCCCCCGCCGCTCCGGCAATCGCCCCGCCGATAGCGCCCGCTATATGGTCGTACCCCGGCGCGATATCGGTCACCAGCGGGCCGAGGATATAGAACGGCGCGTTATCGCAAAGGGTTTTCTGTAAACGGATATTGGTCTCGACCTGGTCGAGCGGGACATGCCCCGGCCCTTCGATCATCACCTGCACATTCGCATCGCGCGCGCGCCGGCCGAGCTCGCCGAGGGTAATCAGTTCCTCGATCTGCGCGCGGTCGCTCGCGTCGGCGGTCGCCCCCGGACGCATCCCGTCCCCGAGCGACAACGTCACATCGTACTTATAGGCAATCTCGAGGATACGGTCGTAATAGGTATAGAGCGGGTTTTCGGCATTGTTGACTTCCATCCATACGCAGAGCATCGACCCGCCGCGGCTGACCACATCGAGGATACGCCCTCCGGTCTGTACATACTCCCATGCTTTCCGCGTGAGTCCCGCGTGCACGGTCATAAAGTCAACGCCTTCTTTAGCCTGGGTCTCGATTACCGCGAGGTATTCGTCTATCGTCATTTCGGCGATTTTTTTCTTTTTCTTGGATATCTCGAACCCCGCCTGATAGATAGGAACCGTGCCGAGCGGGATTTTCGCCTTCTCGAGGATGCGCGCGCGCACCGTGTTCAGGATAGCGCCGAGGCTCAGGTCCATCACCGTGTCCGCGCCGTACTTCTCGGATATCGAGAGCTTCGCGAGCTCGAGCTCGATATCCATCCGGTCGGGGGATGTGCCGATATTAGCGTTCACCTTGGTCAGCAGGTTTTTCCCCACACCGGCCGGGGCGATATCGTGGATACTATTCTTCAATATGACGGCTTCGCCGTTAGCCACACTTTCGAGGAGACTGTTAACGTCTATTCCTTCTTTTTCGGCGACCGCTTTCATTTCCGGGGTGACTGTCCCTTTTTTAGCCGCCTCAATCTGAGTCATTATCTTTCCTCCGTTTTTCATACTCCGCCCACCGGAACGTGAACCCATAGCCGAATATCGCATACGGCGCGGGAAGTATCATCGCGAGCGACCAAACGAACACCCAGAACGACGAATTCCATGACGAACGGTATATCACATAACCTTCTACTATACTGAATATAAATAAGAACACCTTCCAGAACCACGGGGTAAATATCTCCTTCTTAAATCCCGCGCCGAAGATACCGATCAGCGCGATCATATCGAACAGCATGATACCGATGTATTCCGGGAGGGAATACTTGTAAACCTGCACAGTATCCGCCAGCGTATTCACCTCGTGCTCGTTCAGTATAGGAGCCGCCGCCTCATTAGAAGCCTGTACCTGTACAGGAACTGCAACCCCCGCGTTGGTCGTCATATTGGTAGCCCCGGAGGCCGCGCCAGCGGGCAACGGGAAATTCATAAAGCCCCGGAGAATCGTTATCAGCAGGAAAAACCCGAAATAGACCTGGATAATTATTAATACGCATGATAACCTCAATCGGAAGTGGTGATTTCGGAATGCGGGCCGATGTTGTATTCCTGAGAGGATGCCCGCAGGAAAGCCTCGTCCCCGATCAGCGAGCTTTCCAGGATAGTGTTCTCCACCGTGCTCTCTTTCCCGATAATCGAGTTCTTGATAATCGAATCCTTGACCCTCGACCCCTCCGAGATGGATACGTTGGGGCCGACTATCGAATTCTCGACTACTACGTCCTTACCGAGGAATACCGGCGGTATAATAATACTCCCCGGCATCCGGTCGTTGGTGGCGTGGCGGCTGAGCATGATCTTATTCGTATCGAGCAGGGAATCCTTGTCGCCGCAGTCGTACCATTCGAACACCTCGAACGTCTGGAACTTCTCGCCGCCGTACATCATATTCTTCATCGCGTCGGTAAGCTGGTATTCGTTACGGGTCTGAATCTTTTCCTTCATCAGGTACTCCACCGCCGAGAAGAGACGGTACGCGCTCTTGAAGTAGTAGATACCGGCGATAGCGAGCTTGGACGGCGGGCGTTCGGGCTTCTCGAGCATATTGGTGACAAACCCCTCGGCGTCGGTCATCAGCACCCCGAATTTGCGGGGATCCTCGACCTCCAGCGCGCCGATACGGTTATGCGGGGATTTGATCGCCGCGAGGATATCCGTATTGAATATGATATCGCCGAGCACGACGAGAATATCCTCGTCCTTGTCGAACGCTTTCTTGCTCTGGTAGATTGCGTGCCCGAGGCCGTTATACTCACGCTGGCGCATAAAGCTCATGGGGAAGCTGTAATGCCCCTCGAGATGGTCGCGGATCTGTTCGCCGAGATGCCCGATAATGAAGATCATCTCGGAGAAATCGACGGTCTGGAGCTGTTCGATGATATATTGAATGATCGGCTTACCCGCGACGCGGATCAGAGCCTTAGGAATGACATGGGTATGCGGCCAGAGACGGCTTCCTTTTCCTGCCACCGGCATGACGATTTTCATAGTTTCCCCCTCAGGGTTCGGATGAGTTTCGCTCTTATTATATTACGGAGTGGGAAGAAACGCAAGAGATATTTGAAAGAAAAGGATTGATTAATATACAGATATTCCAGTGTGGGTCTGAAAAAAATTTATGGGATTGTGCTAAAGTATAGTAAAGCTAATAAAACGGAAAGTGTAGATATGCTTGGTAAGAAATCGGTTATCTTAGCCAAACTTCAAAGTGTTTGTATTCTGCATCTTCTTCTAAAGATAAAATATCTTCTTTTAAAACTTCAACAAAATCATTATCGTCGGTTGCAAAGCCTTTACAAACAATTACAGCTTTTTTATCATTAATTAATTCATTTTGTAAAAAAAACAGTGCTAATTTTTTCGATATTCGTTTATACATTCTAAAGCCTGATTTTATTTTCTAATTTTTTATACTCATAAGTTTTTGAATGAAACTCAGTTAATTCTTCATAATCAATAAACTTAACTCTTTTTTTTATTGGTTTAAAAGCGCTTAAATCAATTTTAGAGTTAAACTCTCTTTCCCTAGTCAAATCTGCAACGATGTAGAATTTAGTATTAAAATCTTGCAGTTCAAGAAATTTTAATAATGAATTCTGAATATCAGTTGAGTGCTCAATTTCAAAAAGTGAATAAGGCATTTTTCTTTCATTAAACCAACTAACATCAACTGTAATAGCTTTTCTAATGATACGCTCATATGTAAAATAGTAAAATTCTTTTATCGTAGAAATATCTCCTAGTTTTTTATTTAAGAATTTTTTATTTTTATCTTGATAAGGAATGAATGTTTCATAATTATTCATATTTCCAATTTCGAGAATTAATCCTTGATAGTAAGAATGATTAAATTCATTCTGTTGAGTAATTGGTATTTTTTTATTTGATAATAACTCAACAGGTAATTTATCTTTATAGGAATTTAATGCCCAAAGACCTGGTTTAATTTTAAAAAAATATCTTGCGTTTTGGACAATGCGACGAATACTAGCAAATGGTGTTTTAGTTTTCCAATTTGATACATCAACCTTTTGATTTATATAACCAAGTGTGGCAAATCCACCATTATGTTCCATTACTTTTATTACTTCTTCTCGTTGTGCCATTAATGAAACTCGGAATTAAAATATTTTGTATTCGGCAAATCCCAATCGCCTTTTTTTACACTTACCCTTTTTCCATTCTGACATGTAAAAGATCCATTAGATAAGAAATAGGGTGGGTCTGCAAAAATTAAATCAAAACTGTTTTCGGGTAAATGCTGAAGAAAGGATAAAGCATCTTCTTTATAAAGGACAAAATCATCGTCTTTAAAGTAGGGTATAACATTACGCTCAGGACTATAAATAGGTTTTATTTCATATGACATAATAAATAATAATATATCTCTGAGAGTTTGTCAATTTATTAAACTATAAGAATTTGGGCTCAATTGGTTGCATATTTCCGCCTTAATGGTAAATAATTCTTCGCTGTTTCCTCTACATTTCTGTGACTCTGCGATACTTTCCAGAAAACATGTCAACCCCGTATCTGCCCGCTGCCGTAGATCACCCATTTTTCGGTAGTCAGCCCCTCGAGGCCCATCGGCCCGCGAACGTGCAGTTTCTGGGTGGATATCCCGACCTCCGCGCCCAGCCCGAACTCGCCGCCGTCGGTGAAACGCGTCGACGCGTTGGCGTAGACCGCCGCGGAGTCCACCTTGTCGAGGAACGCCTGCACATTATCGTAATCCTCGCTGACTATCGCGTCGGAATGGTGCGAACCGTAGGTGTTGATATGTTCGATCGCCTCGTCGGTGTTCTTTACCACGCGCGCGGAGATGATAGTGTCCAGGTACTCGGTCGTCCAGTCCGCCTCGGTGGCCTCGGGCAATCCGGCGGGAAGACCCTCGATATGCTTCGCGCTCTTTTTATCGATACGCACCTCTACCTTATTCTTAATGAGCGCCTTGATGACCGCGAGAGCATGGGGATAGTCCTTATGGATGAGTAAAGTCTCGGCGGCGTTGCATACGGACGGGCGCGAGACCTTCGCGTTGACCGTGATCGCCTCGGCCTTCGCCTTATCGGCGGACTTATCGATATAGATATGGCATACGCCCTTATCGTGCTTGATAACCGGTATCCGTGACGCCTCGACTACCGCGCGGATAAGGCTTTCGCCGCCACGGGGTATGACGAGATCGATATACCGGTCGAGCTTCAGCAGGAGGTTGACTATTTCATGCTCGGTACGGTCGACCAGCTGGACGGCGTCGCGGGGGAATTTGCACGCCTCGAGCGCCTCGCGGATCGACCCGGCGATCGCCTGGTTCGAGTTGACCGCCTCCTTACCGCCGCGCAGGATGACCGTGTTGCCGGACTTGAGGGTGAGTGCGGCCGCGTCGCTCGTGACATTCGGACGCGATTCATAGATCATCGCAACCACCCCGATAGGGACGCGCACCTTCTGTATCTTCAGCCCGTTGGGGCGGCGGGTAATCAAAGTACCGCTGCCGACGGGGTCGGGGAGCGCGATAATATCCTTGATCGCGCGAATCATCCCGTCAATACGCTGGTCGTTCAGAGTCAGGCGGTCGATATACGCCGGGTTCTTGCCCTGCGACAGCGCGTACTCGAGGTCCTTTTTGTTGACGTCGGTGATGTACGACCGGTGGTCGTTGATGCTGTCGGCCATCGCCTTGAGGGCGGCGTTCTTCTCGGTCGTGCTTTTCGCGGCGACCTCGTAGACCACATCCTTCGCGCGTTTCGCGATACCCTCGGCGTATTCCTGCATGCCGTTCATGGGAAAACTCCTTACATAAGCTGGAATATTGTAAAACAGCGGGGATAATATATCAAGTTGCGGGGATGGTTTGGCACTTCGACTACGCTCAGTGTACGATAATGACAAAGCTCAGTGTCCGACCCCCGTTACGCGGGGATAGGCTCGATGTTTAGTCGATAGTGAGCACGATATGAAAAAAAAAGGGACTCCCCGAAGGAAGTCCCTTGAAAAATAGCCCCCGCATATAAGTTAAGTCTGCTCTGGAGAGGTTAACCGAACCTGTACAGAGCGCTGCAAGGTATCATTCTATAGTGTCCTACTTATAGATTGAGAACACGAACACACTGCCGGATAAACTACCCATGTCATCATCCCCCTGTACTCCTATGACAGCGACACAGCCGTTATCGGAAACAGAGACGTTAATGCCGAATTTGTCCGCGGCCGCGCCGTCGTAGGCGTTCAGTTTCATTTCTTCTACCCAAATAAACCCGTTCCATGAATAGAGATAGGCAGACCCGGAATCCGCGCCATAATCGTCGTCCTGAGGGGAACCGACCAATATCGTATTCCCGTCACCGGAAACCGAAACCGAATACCCGAACCAATCGGTGGCAGCGGCATCGGAAGGGGTAATCTGGTTGGTCGACCAAACGGAACCGGACTTCTTGTATACATAGACCGCGCCGCCCGTACCGCCCTGGATAGCTCCCGCGACAACAACGTTGCCGTCATCGGAAATATCTACGGAACGTCCCATATATTGGGAACCGGCGCTGGAACTCGGGACAAACTTATTCGTGATCCAGTTCGCGCCGTCTTTAGTAAAGAGATACACTCCGCCCGCATCGGTCGCCTTATCGTCCAAACCCGGCGTTCCGACGGCAAACACTGTTCCGTCGCCGGATACCGCTACGCCATTGCCGAACTGATCGTTGTAATGGGGATCATACTGGCGGAGACTATTCGTCGACCATACCGATCCGATCTTCTGGAACCAATATGCCGATCCGGTATTTGTCGCGCCGTCGTCGTCGTTAAAAGCCCCGACAATAAACGTGTACCCGTCATCGGAAATATCGATCCCTTTGCCGAAATTATCGTTGGAATTAACATCGGCGGGCACGAACTTGTTCGTTATCCATGATGAGCCGGTTTTCTGGAGCCAGTACACGGAGCCGGAAGCAACCCCGTTATCGTTATCGTTCGGTGCCGCAACAAGCATGGTATTTCCATCGTCGGAAAGACTCGGTGTTCCGAAATAGGCGCTATCGGCCCCGTCGTACGCGATCAACTTATTCGTAATCCATCCGCTTCCGTTCTTCTTGAACCAGTATACCGAACCCGCGCGGGTGGCCTTCGTATCGTCACGCGAATATGCGGCAAAAACAAGGCCGTCGCCGGATACTGCGACAATATTACCGAAAGTGAAATTCGCCTGACCGTCAAACGCGACCAGCTTATTGGTCAGTATCACCTGATACACCGCGTGGAATGTCCCCGAGCCGATTACCCCGTTGGTGGAACGCGCGATCACGGTGATCGTATTCGAGCCCGGGTTGAGCGTCAGGGCATAGCTCCAGTTCGGCAGCGTAAGCGATGCGTCATTGGTAACGCCCGCATTCACGATCTTTACCCATTCAATCGTCGAGTTCGATACTGTTACCGTTCCGCTTAACGCTACCGACGGCTGGTTAGTAGTCCAGTTGTCCGTAGGCGCGCTAATAGTCACGACGGGAGTGTCGACAGCGTAGATGATATGTACGCTCGCCTGTCCGCTCACACCGTCGGCAGACGTAGCAACGACTGTTATCAGGTTCGTCCCCGGGGCGAGCGAGATCTGGTTGCTCCATGAGGGCAGCGCAAGCGCAGGGGTATTTGTGAACGCGCCGATTACAATCATCACCGTTTTGATGAGCGAGCCTTCCACCAACGCCGTACCCTTCACCCAGACGGACGAGCTATAGACAACAAGATTGTCCGACGGTGATGAAATAGTCACTGTCGGCGCATTCTTTTGCTCGACCGGTTGGGGCGCGCATCCTGAAAAAATCCCCCCTACTATTACCGATATCCCTAAGAGAATCCCAAACATCATTCTTCTCATATAACCTCCATAAATATTTATGATACCTTACCAAAATACGTATAAGCTGAAAAGATGTAACGATAAAGTAAAAATATATTAATCATATCAACACTATATAATGCGCCCCAAAAACTGGACAGGCAGTTAAGGTGAAATTTTGCTGTGGATATTGTAAAATACAGAAGGAGAAAAACAATGTCACAGCGAACCAAGCATTCAGCGGAATTCAAGGCGAAAGTT